>CAXTGN010000367.1:0-5565 GCA_964243455.1 uncultured Acidobacteriaceae bacterium | reverse complement strand
CTCGCGTCGGGTTCCAAGGCCGGCTACAACTTCACGATCTCGAATTGCCAAAAGAGCACGGTCAACAACGTAGATCAGTACAACTCGTACCAGATCACGGCGACGCCGGTGGCGGTCGGTCGCAGTGGTCAGCGCACCTTCTGCTCAGACGAGACCATGCAGATCCGCTTCGACCCCAAGGGTGGAACCAACTGCACGGAGATCCTCCAGTAAGTCTCAAAGCTTTAGCACTAAGCCTTTTGGAGACTCGCGGAGGGAGGCTCTCGCCTTTGCCTTTCTTGTTGTCATTCCCCGCACGGGGAAGCTGCTTTTCACGGCTGAGCCCCAGGACCGGGTGCCCCACCTTCGCCGCAGCCTCATCGTGGCTGAGGTGGGCTTCCTGCCGTCGCGGCCGGTCTGGCCAAAGAATTTCGCGGCGATTCCTAGCATTCTTAGCGCCCTTCGCGTTCGCCTGCAGCACGTTCAACCCGGCCCACGCCGCCACCCCCACTGTCCAAACTCTCGCCAAAGCCGTCGACGTTCGCTATAACCACCTGACTTCGCTTCAAACCCGCTTCGCAGAGCGTTATCGCGGGATGGGTCTCGACCGCACGGAATCAGGTACGCTCACCCTCCGAAAGCCCGGGCGCATGCGGTGGGTCTATGACGCCCCCGCGGGCAAGCTCTTTGTTCTGAACGCGAAAGACGCGGTCAGCTACACCCCTGGCGATCCTCAGGCCAACCGGCTGCCCGCGAAACAGCTCGATGATCTTCGCTCACCCCTTCGTTTCCTGCTCGGTCACACCGATGTGGCCAGAGAGCTCGACCACCTGTCCGCCACGCCGATCGAAAACGGGCTATATAGCCTGGCCGGAACGCCTCATGGCATGTCACAACGCATCCGTCAGCTCACCCTCGTGATCGACCGGCAGGGGCTGATTCATTCCCTCCAGATCGACGAAGTTGACGGAGCCGTGACAAACTTCACCTTCACCGACCCGCACGAAAACATCTCCGTACCGGACACCGATTTCACCTTCACGCCGCCCGCCGGTGTAGTGATCGTAGACAGCCCCGCTCCTATTTAACTCGTCACCCTTACCTCGTTTGTCATCCCGTAGCGCAGCCGAGGGATCTGCTGTCAGCCCAAGGGTCAACGACGCCCCGGGGAAAGCAGATCCCTCAATCCTTCACAAGAGCAAACTCTCAGTCACTGAACGTCACAACAACCCTCGAACGCGTCCCTTCGCTCCTCACCCGCTCTGGGTCAAACAGACACATGTCCGCTCTGACCCACGGGAACCTGTCCGCCGGTAGCCGCTGCCAGGGCATACTTCGCATAAAACACAACCTTGCTGCTCGACGCCTCCCAGTAGTCGCCGTCGCTCACATCCACACGCAGGACCGTGATGTCCGGATCCTCCGGTCCTTTCGGAAACCATGCCTTGTACATGTCGTTCCAGAGTTCATGGACCTTGCTGCGATCCTGTGAGATCGACGCTCGTCCTTTCAGGGTGACGTACTTCTGATCCGATGGCTCGGCAAAGGTCAGCGTGACGTGCCGGTCCTCTTGGACCTCATCCACCTTCTCGGAGCTTCCGCGCGTCAGGAACCACAGCATTCCATCGAAGGGCTTGTTCTGCAGAGCCATGGGCCGGGAGTCGATGGACCCGTCCTTCCCGGCCGTGTTCATCATGCAAATGTGAATGCCCTTCACGAGACTGCCGATCTTCTCCCGCGCCTCGCTCCCGCTCAAATCGTGGTAGTTCTGTGCGTGCCCATCGCTCTTTTCGCTCATCGCTCTGTTCTGTCTCCTTCAGGCCTGTAGGATGCACCGGATGTGGTTCCGACTGCATACTTCGATGGCATCGGCGATTCCTCCCGTTCCCTCCTGGCCTTGTACGCATGTACCTTGGAGCCTATGCGCCCCTACGTTTCGCGCGCCCTTTTCGTCCTTCCCCTCGTTCTCAGGGGCGCCCTCGCGCAGTCTCCGCTGCACCTGATTCCCCAGCCCCGGCAGGTAACCCCGCACGGGGATCAGCCGCTCCCCCACGGCGTGGAAGTCCTCTGCCCCGGCTGTGATGCCGAGGACCAGTTCGCCGCCGGGGACCTGCGCGAGACTCTCTCCGAACGCCGCATCCCAAGCGCCCATGCGAATGGCCTGCGCATCACACTCGAGCGCCGCGCTAATGATCCGAACATCCCCGCCGAGATGCAGCCGGAAGGGTACACGATCACGTCCACGCCCCAGGGCCTGACGCTCACCGCCGCCACGTCCGTGGGCCTTTTCTACGCCGCGCAGACCGCCAAACAGCTTTTCAGCCTCGATATCCAGAACCAGCCCGTCCTCCACGCCGCCGATATCCGCGACTGGCCCGTCCTTCGCTACCGCGGCCTCCATGACGACCTCTCGCGCGGCCCCGTCGATACCCTCGACTTCCAGAAAAAGCTTGTTCGCACTCTCGCCGCCTACAAGGCCAATGTCTACTCCCCCTACTTCGAGCACACCCAGCAGTACGCCTCCAATCCGCTCCCCGCGCCCCCGGGCGGCGCCATGTCCGCCGCCGATGCCCGCGAGCTCGTCGCGTATGCCCGCCAGTACCACGTCACCGTCATCCCCGAGCAGGAGGCCTTCGGCCACCTCCACCACAACCTCAACCTCGAGATGTACTCGCAGCTCGCCGAAACACCACACGGCACCGTGCTCGCGCCTGCCCAGCCCGGCTCGCTCCAGCTCATCAGCCAGATGTTCACCGAGCTGGCCGAGCTCTACCCAAGCCCGTTCCTTCACATCGGCGCGGATGAAACCGTAGATCTCGGCCAGGGCCAGACCAAAGCCGCAGTGGCATCACAGGGCCTCGCCTCCGCCTACCTCGACTACCTGCAACGCATCAACACCACCCTGCGCCCGCTCAACCGCCGCCTGCTCTTCTGGGGCGACATCGTGCAGGACAGCCCCGACCTCCTCAAGACCATGCCGGCCGCCTTCAAGCACGACACCGTCGCTGTCACCTGGTGGTACAACCCGCGCCCGCAGGGCTTTGCCAAATACATCAAGCCCTTCACCGACGCCGGCTTCGAAACCTGGGTCGCCCCCGGTATCAACAATTGGTCCCGCGTCTACCCCAACTGGAACTACGCCATCCCCAACATCCAGGGCTTCACCCAGGACGGCGTAAAACTAGGCTCCACCGGCCAGCTCAACACCATCTGGTACGACGACGGCGAAGCCCTCGCCGGCAACAACTATTTCGGCATCATCTTCGGCGCCGCCCAGGCCTGGCAAGGCGGTGGCGGCACGACGGCTCAGTTCCAGTCCGACTTCGGTCCGGTCTTCCACGGCGACGCCACCGGCAAACTCAACCAAGCGCAACAGGAGATCATGGCCGCCCACGACATCCTCAAGAACGAGGCCAAGGTCGGCGACGCCTCCGACGGCCTCTTCTGGCTCGATCCCTGGAGCAAGGACGGCCTGAACTACGCACCCAAACTCCGCCCCTATGTGCACGAGGTACGCCTCCACGCAGAACGCGCCCTCACCCTCATCGCCGAAGCCCGCGCCGCCCATCCTGCCCCTAAGCCGAACAATGAAAGCCCCTACCCCGAGACCGCTCTGCGCGAAACCGACGCCATCGACGCCATCGAGCTAGGCGCGCGCCGCATCGACTTCATCGGCCTCAAGTTCCAGCTCGCCGACGAGATCCCCACCCTTTACGCCAAGGCGCAGGCCGAAGCGCTCTCCGCCGACAAAAAGGCCCACACCCAGGCCATCTACGACCTCGCCGCCATCCGCGGCGTCAACGGTCGCATGGAAGACATCGTCGCCGGCTACAGCCTGCTCCGCGACCTGTACGCACAAATGTGGCTCCGTACCAACCGTCCCTACGCCCTGCGCCCTGTCCTCGAACACTACGACTACACCATCGGCCTCTGGTACAGCCGCATCGACCGTCTCCGCAGCGCCCAGCGCCAGTACGACGACGCCAAGACCCTGCCGGGAGCGGCCGAACTAGGCCTTCCGCCCGCTCCCCCCACCTCTGCATCCGCCCATTAGGGCATGCCCACCGACCCTTTGCTGTCACTCCCGAAGGAAACCTACGTACCCCGGAATAACCCCTTTTTGTCGTTCCCGAAGGGAATCCGCGTCCTTACCCCGCAGCAACCTTTTGTTGTCATTCCCGAAGGGAATCCGCGTTCGCCCCTGCCGCAAGCCCGGCAACCCGAACACCCTCACCCGCGCCGCGCACGCGCGAGCGCACCTTCAATCGGCTCCGTGGCCCGTTCGTTCACCTCGGACCCAGGATGCGTCCGTCGGAGCGACCGCACCATGGCCTGATGCACGGGCGTGATCTTTCCCAGTACGCTCCCGGTAAAGGCAACCCTTTGCACATCGCCCAAGGAACAAGTCGCCGCCCGCATCTTCGCGATCACGATGCTCACCTGCGCGGCCAGCTCGTCACCCGCCCGCTCCAGCACGCTCCCTGCCAGCGCATCGCCCTGCGCCGCGCATCGCGCCACACTCTCCGCCAGCGTAGCGAAGTCCGGTCGTGGCTTGCTGTTGGCCTTGGCCACAAGGGCACCGATGCTGTTGATGCCCCATGACGCATTGATCTCCCGGATCAGGCAACTCGGCACCCCGCGGTCCAGCGATCGCAGACCTGCTCGAATGCCCTCCAGCCCGATCCAGTAGCCGGATCCCTCATCGCCCAGCATCGGCCCCCATCCTCCGGCCGTGAACCGCGATCCGTTCTCGCATCGTCCGACCACATGGGACCCGGTCCCCGCGATCACCAGCAGCCCCGGCCCCTGGCCAAAGGCCGCTTCCAGCGCAATCTCCTCATCCCCGGTCAGCAGCAGATCGCCGGTAAGCACCTCGCGCAGCGTCTCCTCGGCCCAGGTCCTCACACCCTCGCTCGAAATTCCGGCCAGCCCCATGCACGACCGCGTCACCAGGTACAGCGGCACCCCGGCCCTCTCCGCCGCCTGCTGCAGCACCTTACGGAGACGGGCTGTCGCCTCCGGCGCGCCCACGTTCATGATCTTGACGGTCTCTCCTGTGACCCGCGCCAGCACGCGTTCCTCATCCGCAATCACACACTCCGTCTTCGTGCCGCCTGCGTCCACGGCAAGATACATACTCATTCCTTGGACATCCTTCCGCTTCATTGAGTCTGATCGGGCCGCTATGATACGGGCAAAGACACCAAGCGGCTTGAGCGCATCGCCCTCATCTCGCCGCCGGAGAACCCTTTGTCGTCCAGCTTCGCGCCGCTTACGTTCCTCGCGCCTTCAGCTCAGCACCTGCGTGCCCCCGACCTCCTCATCATCGCAGCCTATCTGGTTGCCATTACACTTTTCGGCTTACACTTTCGTAACCATGGCGCCGGGCAGGACCGCTCTCTCAAAGGCTATTTCCTCGCCGGCAACACGGTGCCCTGGTGGGCCATCGCCCTGTCGGTCGTCTCCGCAGAAACCTCCACCCTCACCATCATCTCCATCCCTGGTGTGGCCTATGCCGGGAACTTCGGCTTCCTCCAGGTTGTCCTCGGCTACCTTGTAGGCCGTGTCGTCGTGGCCATGCTGTTT
>CAXTGN010000366.1:1327-5577 GCA_964243455.1 uncultured Acidobacteriaceae bacterium | reverse complement strand
CTTTCGGGTCCCCAAGCCGTTGTATAGTACTTGGAGGTCTATCCATCTAATTTCTTTGCTCTTGCGTGGAGGCAACATGCGTCTCGGCACGATAGCTCTGGGCTTTTTACTCCCAGCGGCTGCAGTTTTCTCTGGTTGCGGGGTGGGTACACTGGCGTCGCCCAGTGTAGCTGCCGCCACTTCAAAGGCGATCAAAGGAAAGGCTTTCGGTGGGCAGCAGCCCGTCGTTGGCGCGACCATTGCTCTGTATAGCTTCGGAAACACCGGGTACGGATCCGCAGGCACGCTGTTGGCAACCGCGACAACCGACTCCGGCGGTTATTTCACCATTGATCCCGCCAGCATCAATTGCCCTACCGCGGACACACCGGTATACATCCTCTCGCTCGGCGGCAATCCGGGCAGCCAGACCAACTCGGCGATCGCGCTCGGCGCGGGTCTGGGCACCTGCTCCAGCGCCGCCAACGCGTTTGTCACAATCAACGAAATCAACACGGCCATGCTCGCGTATACCTTTGCGCATTTCTTCACCGCAAACACGTCGGATGGGACCACGAGCGATCACTTTGGGGCCCCGGCGAGCGCCGGGCAGTCGGCCAACAACGCCAGCAACGGAACGCTGAACACCCTGATCGACAAGCAGAACGGGTATCCCCTGCCGAACACAAGCGCGCAGACCTTTGAAGGCGCGAAGTTGATCACGCTGGGCAACATCCTGGGTGCGTGCGTGAACTCGGCTGGGCCAGGTTCGCCAAGTTGTTCCGCCCTGTTCTCGTACAGCACGCCTCCCAGTGGCAACCCGCCCACCAATACGCTGGAAGCAGCGATCGATGTGGCGCAGAATCCGGCGCAGAATGTCCCCTATATCTACGCTCTACAGCCGCAATCGGGTGCGGCGGCGTTCACCGGGGGGCTCACCAGCGCACCGGCGGATTGGACGCTGTCTGCAAGCTACACCTCGTCCAGCTTCGGCCTCGGAGTGAACACCTTCACAGCCAGCACGATCGATATCGACTCTACCGGTCGCGTGTGGTTCCCCAGCAACGGTGTGAACACCGCGGGTGTGGGCTATTTCGATCCAGGCAGTGGCGCATTCAGCCCGCTGTTTCAGGCCAGCCTGAGGCGCCCGCAAGAGGTGGCTATCGATGTGGACGACTATGTCTGGGCCAATGACACGGCATCAGCCACGGTTGCCGGGTTCCCAGCTTCTTCGCCCTCCACCCCGACGATTCTCTCGATTCGAAACACCTCGTCCACCGCCGTCACCGTGGCGATGGATAACACGATTCGCTATGGCATTGTTGCTTCGGACGGCTTACCGGCGTTAGCTGAAGTTTCAGGCAAGAACACCTACTTCGAAATCCCCAACACAGAGATCGCAGGAGGAAGCGGGTTCATCGCGTCCAGTCTGGCAGCGGACACGACCGGGGGCTTCGGTGTGGGTGGGCAGGAAGTTTCCACTCCAACAACCTACGACCTGTACTACGCTCCTGACGGCACGATCACGCCAGTCACCTACCAAACAACAGAGGATGCGGGCCAGGTCGTGTTTACGGGTACGGACTATGCGCAAGCCAGAGGTGGTTACGCGTCGGGCTACGACGGTCTTTGCCTCTTCTCGGCGCAGACCTGCTACAGCATGGCGGATCCGACGAACCGTCATCCATCGGGTGTTTCGCTGGATGGGGCCGGTTCGCTCTGGTTTGCCGATAACTTCACCTCCAGTGTGGAAGAGATTCCGCTCACCAATGGGTCCTATCTCACCTCGAATAACACCGCCAACAACACCGTGTTTCTGCATGACAGCAACAACGGCGGTACGCTGACGGGGCCGGCCGGCATCGCGGTGGATGGCGCCGGAAACGTGTGGGTCAGCAATTATGGATGCTACGGCACTGGGTGCAGACCGGGAAGCTTCACTCTGTCCGAGTTGATTGGCGCAGGTGCTCCCACCTTGACGCCAGTGGCCCGGCAAGTGGGCCTAACTAACTCAACCACACCCCTGATGCGACAGAAGGCCATAGGCAGTACTGGCAAATAATCCTATGCTGGCGTTACGACAAAGGGCTCGCGGCAAGCGGGCCCTTTGTCGTTTCGGAGGAACCTCCCGGCAGTACACTGTTGTCGATTGCGCGCGCGCGCAGATGGAGAGCTTATGACCAAGGTTGACCTCACCGACCAAGTGACCGCTCTGGGCGACCTGACCCGCCGCGATAGTGAAGTTATCGTAGAAACGATGTTTGAAGCAGTAGTCGGCGCACTGAAGGCCGGCGAGAAAGTTGAGATTCGCGGCTTCGGCAGCTTTCGTACGCGGCAGCGCAACTCACGCACGGGCCGCAATCCCAAGACTGGCGCCTCCGTTTCTGTCCCTGCGAAACGAGTTCCCTTTTTCAAGCCCAGCAAGGAGCTGCGTGAGCTTGTAGGTGCGGCCACATCCGACTCGGGGGCCGCCGCCACAGAGGCGGATGAGTCGGAGCTTTCGCCCGACACGTTGTAGATTGCTGGTCCGTTCCGGGTTCATCGCAGCCGAGGCGTATGTATAACAGGGAGCAATGAACACTCCGGCCATCGAGACCAGGTCGCTCTCGCGCGCGTTTCAAGACTTCCCGGCTGTAGATTCGCTGAATCTTACTGTGGAGCGAGGGCAATTCTTCGGTTTTCTCGGGCCGAACGGTGCGGGGAAGTCGACCACCATCAAGATGCTGACCGGTCTGCTGGCGCCTTCATCCGGTCTGATCCGGATCCTTGGCGAAGATCTGCTCAGCCATCCGGTCGAAGTGAAACGGCAGATCGGTGTCGTTCCGGAGGGCATGGCCCTCTTTGGCAAGCTCACCGCGTCGGAGTACCTTAGCTTTGTGGGCCGCATGTACGGCCTGGACAAGGAAACCACTCGGCAGCGCTCCACCGAACTGCTGGAGTTTATGAGCCTGGCCGATCAGCGAAAGAAGCTGATTGCCGATTTCTCTCACGGGATGGGCAAGAAGCTGGCACTGGCTGCCGCGGTGATCCACGCACCCAAATTGCTGTTCCTTGACGAGCCGTTCGAGGGCGTCGATGCCATTGCCGCAGGTACGCTGAAGTCCATGCTGCAGGGGATGATCGCGCGCGGGGCCACGATTTTCCTCACCTCCCACGTGTTGGAGATCGTTGAGCGACTATGTACTCATATTGCGATCATCAACCGTGGGCACTTGGTCGCTCAAGGTTCGCTGGATGAGCTCCGCGCAGGCGTCGTGGCCCGTATCGCCGCTGCCGATCACGAGCCCTCCCAGATGTCCAACTCCCCCAGCACTACCCTGACCCTGGAGCAGATCTTTCTTTCCGTGGTGGGCACGGAGGCGGAGCCGCAACATACAGAGAGCGAACTGTCATGGCTGAGCTAGGAACGGGTGCCCAGGCCCACACTGGCCTTCGCTTGAGTCTGGGACAGTTCCGGGCTATCGCCTGGCTGCGCTGGCGCATTCTGGCCAACGGCTTCCGCCGCAAGGGTGGGGTAGCCGAACTGATCGGCCGCATTCTGCTTTTGCCGTTGGTAGGGTGCCTGGTGCTGTTGCCGGCGGGTCTTGCCGGCTTCTTTGGCTGGTATCTCGCTATACATGGTTCCCTTCAGCAGCTGAGCCTCCTGCTCTGGGCCGCCTTTGCGCTCACACAATTGCTCAATATCAATCTCGGCCAGCCGGGCACA
Source organism: uncultured Acidobacteriaceae bacterium (assembly GCA_964243455.1). Lineage (GTDB taxonomy): Bacteria > Acidobacteriota > Terriglobia > Terriglobales > Acidobacteriaceae > Granulicella. The sequence continues at coordinate 1,892 of CAXTGN010000366.1, read as the reverse complement.
ACGTTTGATCCGACAGAGTTAATCCGGTTTCCGATGGCGCTCCGGAACTACGTCCTGATGCGCCTGGTCTTCGGGCTGCTGAGCCCGGCCAATATGGTCGTCAGCTTAATGTCGTTTGCCATCTTTCTCGGCATCACGATCGACCGGCCCAGACTCTGGCCCTGGACCTTGCTGACGATGGCTGCCTTTGCGCTCGCCAACGTGCTGTTTTCGCGCATGATCTTCGCCTGGGTAGACCGTTGGCTTTCGACCCGGCGCGCCCGCGAGATCTTTACGGGGCTGATCTTCGCCGCTTCCCTGGGCTTCCAGTACTTGAATGTGACCTACAATCCCGGCTTCCAGCATGGCCGAAGCCGAGCGGTGACGCCTGAGAATCTGCATCGCGCACAAAGGCTGATGAGCTACGTACACCCCTGGCTGCGCTGGCTCCCACCGGAGCTAAGCGGTTCAGCCATCGTTGCCGCCGAGCACGGATCAGGTAGCACCTCCGCCCTCCTGACCGGAATCGTTTTGCTGTATGCGGCGCTGTTTCTGTTCATCTACGCCGTCCGCACAAGAACGGAGT
>CAXTGN010000366.1:0-1303 GCA_964243455.1 uncultured Acidobacteriaceae bacterium | reverse complement strand
GCGCCGGGAATGGCATGGAGCAAGCCACCCAGCTGCGGAGGTGCATGAGCTTTCCTACGGGCCCGTGCTTACGCAAAGCCGCGCTGGCAGAGTACCCGCATCCCTCGGGCCCATGCTGGGAAAGGAGCTTCTGGTGATGCGGCGCAATACGGGGCTCCTGTACGGGGTAGTCGCGCCAACAGCGATGGTCTTTCTCTTTGCAGGACGGCTCTCGTTGCGTGGAAGCTCCCCATGGCTGCCCCTGCTTGCGGTGGCATATGCGTTGCTGGGGCTTGCTCCCATGAGCTACAACTCGTTCGGTCTGGAAGGGCCGGGAGCCCAGTTCTACTTCATGGCCCCGGTGCCTATGCGCGAGGTTTTTCTGGCCAAGAACATCATGCAGTTCCTGCTGGCCCTCTTTGAGGTTTGTGCTGTGATCGGCATTGTGTCGTATGTGGCCGGTCGTCCACACCTTTTGGGCACTGTGTTTGTGCTGCTATGGGCCGCTGCCACTCTTCTGCTGAACACCACGATTGGGAATCTGCGCTCGGTTGCCGCACCCAAGAAGATCAATCCCGGAAAGAGCCTGAACCGCGCGCAGTCTCAGGTCAGCGCTTGGATTGCTATCGGTCTGCTGGCAGGATGTGCTGCTGTCGGAGCTGGCCTCCAGTTCCTCGGGATCTACCTGCACCAGCTATGGCTGGGCACCGCGGTCATGGCATTTCTCGCGCTTGCGGCGCTGTTCGCCTACAGTCAGGGTCTCCGTGGCATCGAAGCCTATGCGATGGAGCGCCGCGAGATCCTCTTTGAGGAGCTCGGGAAGAAGACCTAGCACCGTCTTTGAACGGCGCCGTCAGGAAACGGCAGCGATTCCGCTCAACATCCGTCCCGTGCTGCCCTTTTCCGCGCGGTAACTGAAGTACTTTCGACCGCCCGATGCGATCCGGTGACAGGCGGTGCACTCACTGACTACGCTGATGTAATCCGGGTGCAGATCTGCCGAGAGCAACTGCCTCCGATTGGCCTCGACCAGGTCCATCGACAACGAGCCGTCAGCGCGGGGAGAGAACAGTTTTCCCGCATACGAAAACTGCTGAGCAAAGGCTGCGCGCACTTCCTCCCCAACCTGGAAGCAACAGGGGTGAATGCAGGGTCCGATTGCCGCGATCAGATCCTCAGAATGCGAACCGCAGCTCGCCTTCATTGCGGCCACGCCATGCTCGACGATGCGCCCCAGCGTCCCGCGCCAACCCGCGTGGAAGGCTGCAACAGCATGAGTGCGCGTATCGGCGATGAGGACAGGAACGAAATCTGCCGTCAGGAT
>CAXTGN010000365.1:4398-5587 GCA_964243455.1 uncultured Acidobacteriaceae bacterium | reverse complement strand
GCACAGCAGTACGGCCAGCAACAGGACAGCAGCTGCAAGTACCCCGCTAAACTCTTTCCGCAACGTACTTTGCATCAAAAGTACCCAGGGGAGGGTACCCAACTACTGCTATGCGCCGCATCCCGCTCCCACCCGACTTCACCGCCTGGCGCACCGCCGCCCGCGACGCCCTGCAGCAGGGCTACACCCCCGACCAGCTCGACCTGCAAGACGCCACCCAGCCCACCTCCCTCGACCTCCTCACCCTCGACGAAGGCCCCGCCGGCCAGCCCACGCCCAAGCCCCACGTCCCCAAAGCTTTCCTCGACGCTGCACAAATCGTCGCCACACACCGCGACCCGCAGCGCTGGAACCTCCTCTACCGCCTCCTTTACCGCCTCCAGTCCAACCGCGACCTCCTCAAGGTCGAGGTCGACACCGACGTCGCGCAGCTCAAGCAGTTCGAAGACCAGATCCGCCGCGACCTGCATAAGATGCACGCCTTCGTCCGCTTCCGCAAGGTCGACGAGCCCGGTCCAGACGGCGAAACCCAGGAGCACTTCATCGCCTGGTACCGTCCCGACCACCGCATCCTCCACCTCGCCGCACCCTTCTTCGCCGAGCGCTTTGCGCCCATGCGCTGGACCATCCTCACTCCCGACGAGTCCGTCTCCTGGGACCCTGCCACCCGGCAACTCAGCTGGCTTCCCGGCACAGGAAAAGAATCAGCCCCCGCAGAGGACGAGCTCGAAACGTTGTGGAAGAGCTACTACGGCTCCATCTTCAATCCAGCGCGTCTTAACCCCGAAGCCATGCGTTCGGAGATGCCCGTGCGCTACTGGCAGAACCTACCCGAGGTCGCCCTCCTGCCTGAACTGATGGGGCGCGCCGGAAGCCGAGTCAACGCCATGGTCACACGCCAGTCGCAGCAGCCCACCGCCGCCCCGTTCATTCCCGCCGAGCACACCATCCCCGTCCTGCAAGCCGCCATGCCGCGCTGCGAGGGATGCGACCTGTACAAACATGCGACACAGGTCGTTCCCGGAACCGGTCACCTGCAGGCCGCCCTCATGCTCGTAGGCGAGCAGCCCGGCGACCAGGAAGACCGGCAGGGTGTACCCTTCGTTGGTCCTGCCGGCGGCGTCCTGCGGAAGGCGCTTGCAGGGGTCGGCATTCATGACGCAGACGTGTACATGACCAACGCCGTAAA
>CAXTGN010000365.1:1408-4388 GCA_964243455.1 uncultured Acidobacteriaceae bacterium | reverse complement strand
ACCAGGAAGACCTGCAGGGCAAACCCTTCGTCGGCCCCGCCGGCCGCGTCCTCCGCGAGGCCCTCGACGAAATTGGCATCCCGCAGGACCAGGTCTTTGTCACCAACGCAGTCAAGCACTTCAAGTTCGTCCAGCGCGGACGTCTGCGCCTTCACCAGAACCCGCGCATGAGCGAGATCAACGCCTGCAAGCCCTGGCTTATGGCGGAAATCGACGCCGTCAAGCCGCACATCATCCTCTGCCTCGGCGCCTCCGCCGCGAAGTCCCTCCTCGGCGGCACCTTCGCCCTGATGAAGGAGCGCGGCATCATCAAATCCACGTCCTTCGCCGACCGCGTCATGGCCACCATCCACCCCTCCGCGATCCTGCGTGCGGCCGATGAACCCGCTCGCGCACAGCTCTACAACTATCTGCGCGACGACCTCGCACTGGCCTACCTGACTGCCCGAAAAGCCGCATAGCACATCCTTTCTGCGCTGCGGTACACTGGCCCGCGCTATGCGAATGCTTGCCACTGTGTTTCTCTTCGGACTCGTTTCTTTCTTTTCCGTGCACTCCAAGGACAAAGCCATGCCTCAGCACGCCACCGGATCATTCACCGTCGACGTCAAACCCCTCACGCCAACGCCGGCCGACGGCATCGCGCGGTATTCCATCAACAAGGCGATCCATGGTGGCCTTGAAGGCAGCACCCAGGGCGAGATGTTCTCCGCCGGGGACCCGCAGCATGGCCACGCCGGCTACGTCGCCATAGAGCGCGTAAACGGCACCGTGGATGGCAAACACGGCAGCTTCGTTCTGCAACACTTCGCCACCATGAACGCCGACGGCCCCAAGATGACGGTCGGCATTGTGCCCGGTTCCGGTACAGACAGCCTGACAGGCATCACCGGCACCTTTGACATCAAGATCGTCAACGGCCAGCATAACTACGACCTCACCTACGAGCTGCCAAAGTCCTAAGCCTTCCTTGCTTGCCTTTCCTGGTTGTCATTCCCGCAGGGAATCTGCGTTCGCCCTTGCTGTTGCCTTTGTCGCTGTCGTTGTCGTTGTCGTTGTCTTTCTAGTTGTCATTCCCCGAACGGGGAACCTGCTTTTCCTAGCCCGCCACAAAACGACAGCCGCCATCTCTCCATTACCATCACCACATGGCCGCAGCAGCACCCGCCGTCCCGCAAACCCGCGTCATCCGCCCAGCCCGCTCCCTTCGCGGCTCGCTCGCTCTGCCCGGCGACAAATCCATCTCACATCGCTACGCCCTGCTCGCTGGCTTCGCCGAAGGCACCTCGCACATCGCCAACTTCTCGACCGGGGCTGACCCGCACAGCTCCCTCGCGTGTATGGGGAGCCTCGGCGCACAAATCACCACCGAAGCCCGCACGATCACTATCACTGGTACAGCCGGCCACTTCCAGCAGCCCTCCGGAGATCTCGATTGCGGCAACTCCGGCTCGACTATGCGCATGCTCGCCGGCCTCGTCGCCGCGCAGCCCAACACCTTCCGCTTTACCGGAGATGCTTCCCTCTCCGGTCGCCCCATGGAGCGCATTCGCAAGCCGCTCGGGCAAATGGGCGCCCAGATCGACCTCACCGACGGGCACGCCCCCATGACGGTCCACGGCTGCCCGCTCACCGCCATTGATTTCGACGCGCCCATCGCCAGCGCGCAGGTCAAAACCGCCGTCCTCTTCGCCGGCCTTCAGGCCTCGGGCACAACATCGCTCGCCGAACAGATCCGCACCCGCGACCACTCCGAGCACGCCCTCCGCGCCTTCGGCGCCGAACTCCTCCGCCGAGACGGTCGTCTCTACATCGCCGGCGGCCAGACTCTTAAAGCCCTCGACCTCACCGTCCCCGGCGACATCTCCTCCGCCGCTTTCTTCCTATGCGCCGCGCTGCTCTTCCCCGACTCCAACCTCGTCCTCGACAACCTCGGCCTGAACCCCACCCGCGCCGTCCTCCTGGACGTCATCACGGGCATGGGTGGCCAGATCAAAATGCTGGAAGTGCTCGAGCAGCACGGCGAGATGGCCGGCACCATCCAGGTCAATCGCAAGCCCGGCGTACTGCAGGCCTTTGACCTCAGCGGCCAACTCGCCGCTCAGCTCATCGACGAAATCCCTGTCCTCGCCGCGGTCGCGCCTTACACCGCCAACGGCATCCGCATCCGCGATGCCCGCGAGCTCCGGGTGAAGGAGTCCGATCGCATCGCCCTCGTTGTCAAAAATCTCCGTGCCATGGGCGCCCAGGTCACCGAGCACGAAGACGGCATGGACATCCCCGGCAACCAGACGCTCCACGGCGCGACAATCGATTCCGGCCACGATCACCGGATAGCCATGGCCTTCTCGATCGCCGCCTTACGCGCGACAGGCGACACAGAAATCCACGGTGCCGAGGCCGCAAGCATCAGCTTCCCCGAATTCTTCGACTGGCTTGACGACCTCGCGGTCCGGTAACGATCTTCAGCCTCTTCCCGCAGAGGCACACGCGAGCCTGAACGCCACAGAAGCTTGTCATCCCGAGCAGAGCGCGCCAGCGCGGAGCCGAGGGACCCCTGTATTTGCGGCGCGAGGGCCGCAGGCACGAGCCTGAAGACGGCCGCACGTAGGTCGTGCAAGCTCAAGGCTCCCGGTCTTCTCCGAAGTACGTCGCATCCACAGCGGCCGCGGCACTTCACCTATCCTTGCGATAGACCCTCATGTCCATCTCAGCAGAACCGATCTCCGATCCCATCCCCCTGTTCATGTCCGAAATCGAAGCCATGGGCGGGGCCGAGCGCAGCATCCTCGCCCTTGGCCGTTGGCTGCATGAGCACGGAAAACGGGTCTATCTCCTCACCTACTACGACCGCGTCAACCTCCAGCAGCACGCACACTTCCCCCTGCCTACGGTCGCGCTGAACCCGGCCGATAACGTCCGCGCCAAGATCAGCGCCCTGGGCACCTACGTTCCGCCTAAAGTTCTGACGAATCAAGAC
>CAXTGN010000365.1:232-1398 GCA_964243455.1 uncultured Acidobacteriaceae bacterium | reverse complement strand
CGCCAACACTTCGCGGGCACATCCCAAACAGCTCCCTCCCCGATCACCTCCGGCTACCAGCCCGCCCTGCATTGCGCGCTCGCCCGCACCGGCCGCTTCCATTGCCTCATGCACGACACGCCCAGCCTCTTTGGACGCGATCGTCTCACCCCCAAGCAGCGCCTGCGCTTTGCCGTTTCCAATTGGCAGATTCGTCGCGCCATGCGCAGGAACGACGGCGCCATGATCGTTACCAGCGAGTTTCTGCAGCAGGAGTGCCGTAGTGACTTCGGCATCGAGGCCGCTATCGCCCGGATGGGCGGTCTCAGCAGCGACGTCGCTTTCCGTCGCCGGCCAGTCGAGACTGAACTTCGCATGCTTTCGGTATCGCGCATCGAAGCCAACAAGCGCATCGATTGGATCCTTTCAGCCCTCGCGACACTCGAAGCGGCACGGACGCCGCTGTCAGCGCAGGTCAATTGGCGGCTCGACATCGCCGGCAAGGGTGCCGAGATGGACGCCATGCGCCAGCTTGCTGAAGCCCTTGGGCTCTCTCGCCGCGTTCACTTCCTTGGCTATGTCTCCGATGCCGAACTCGACGCGCTCTACGAGGCGGCTCACCTCTTCCTCATGCCGGCCGTTCAGGGCTATGGCATCCCGGCGATCGAAGCCCTCGGCCGGGGCATTCCCGTCCTTCTGCACCGTGAGTCCGGCGTAAGTGACATCCTGCTGGATACGCCCTGGGCATCGGTCCTCACCGGAGACGAGCGCGAGATGGTCCCACGCCTCAAAGACATGATCGACTGGCTCCGGGCAAACGCCCAGATGACCGCCCCACCCCCACCCGATCTGCCGACCGAGGAAGCCTGGGCAGAACGCGTGGCCTCCCTCTGCGGCTACGTTTAGTCGACCCTTTTCGCCGACATCCAATGCAGAACCGCGATCCGGACCGGAACAGAAACCCGCATCGTCTGCGCATTGGAGCGGACGCCGTCCTTTGCCACACGTCATAACGTCCGCGTTGCGTGGTATTACGCACGGACCCGGTACACTGTCTTTCAACAGCGAGAACAACCCCGGCGCACAGGCCGCAAACCCAGCCGACCTAAGTCGTGGGGATCCAGAGCTAAGTGCTTTCAATAGAAGATGATGCGAGAAAGGTGGGGAGGGGTTATCTTCCGCCAGGC
>CAXTGN010000365.1:0-222 GCA_964243455.1 uncultured Acidobacteriaceae bacterium | reverse complement strand
CTACATTTTGTAGCGGCCCATCTCATCGTCGCCCAGGTTTTCCAGCCACCGCCGCATGTCTTCCGCCGTCACGGAACTGCCGCTGTTGGAAACCTGCCGCGCGTGCTCAAACACCTCGCGGCTTACAAAGATTGGGCAGTCTGAGCGCAGCGCCAGCGCAATCGCGTCAGACGGTCGCGAGTCGATCGCCACCACCTCGCCCGACTGATCCAGCCATATCGT
>CAXTGN010000364.1:0-5633 GCA_964243455.1 uncultured Acidobacteriaceae bacterium | reverse complement strand
CGGCCACCGCTGCGGTCGCTGGCACGGTGGCCAAGGGCATCCCCTATATCTGGCTGCCCTACTGGTCGGAGTACGACACCACCAAGAGTGCGGCGGTCATCGCGCTCTACGAAAGCGTCTGGCGGAACGTCATCACGCGTGTGCTGCGCTCGACGCAGCCCAACTTGACGGTGGCGCAGCAGCCGGTGTTCTTCGGCACGTCGGCGTTCATCGAGAATACGATCCCATCCGGCTTAAACGGGGTCCGGTCCGCTCGTCTGAACATGATCAATGACAGCTCGTTCAACTGTCACTGGTTCAACGGAAACAATTTCGACTGTGTGACTATCGACCAAGGGTCTCACATGGACGCAACAGGCGATTACAATGCCTGCGTCCGCGGACTGGCGCGGGTTGCTTCCTGGCTGTGGGAAAACGGCTATCTGCCTGCCGGGCAGGATCTCAGCTTCCTCATGCGCAACGGCGCGTATTACAGCAAATGGGAAAACGCAGGCCCGAATACGGTCCGCCTCTACGTCACCCAGGAACTGGGAGATGACATTGTCCCGCCGCTGAACTTCAACTCCAGTGCTTACAGCTTCACCGAGACCAGCGGCACGTCCTATAGCGTCAGCGCCTTCAAGTACGAGACCACAACCACCCATCTGCTGACGCTCTCGGGCACGCCGTCCGCGACGTGCGTGATGGATTTCTGCGGGGGGAACAAGTTCTACGGGGTAGGCTCGCTCGTCACCGACAACTACCACACCAAGACCTTCCCGTCGCAATACGCGACCGCCATGGCGGCCCTGTTCAACAACCCGGAAGGGGGCAACGGGATCGGCATTCCGATCCAGAAGCTGGAATACCCGCTGGTCAATGGCCAGTCGCTGGTGCTGAGCAACGAGGACAAGCTTCCCGGCACGGTGATCGTCACCGCACCGACGGTGACCTTCTCGATCGGGATCAACAAGCCGACGATCCTGAACCCAGGCACCCAAGCATTCAAGGCCACGTACACCACCGCCGTACCGGCCGGCGTCACTCCGCTGGCCGCCTTCCGCTCGAACGGCATCAGCCCGAACGTCGGAGACAACGACGTCGCGGCCATCGCGCAGCAGGCGGACGGAAGCTACGCGGTCAGCCTGACGGTCGGAAATACCGGCACGCCCGGCATCATGTGGACCTACTCCGGGACCGCTGCCTACGCGACGGCGACCGCACCGACCGCGGCAATGGTGGTCAACACCAGTCCCACCTGGACCGGCCGCGTCAACGGCGTCTCGGTGCTCAAGTTCGTCCTCTATGACACCAAGCTCGGTGCTCCGCCGGCGAATAGCCCCTACTGGACGGTCGCGACCCAGAGCGGGAACACCTGGAGCGGGTCGACGCTGGTGCCGGACTCCGGCTCGCAGACGTTCTACCTGAACGCCGACGGGAACATCTTCCCGACCTGGACCGCCACCCCAGGATCCGCGGCGGCGACCTACGCCGTCGCACCCGGCTGGGCACAGCAGTGGACGATGACCCCTACGTCATCGGTCGCCTTCACGCTGTCGGTTCCGCTCCCGCCGGTGCTCTATACTGGCTCCCAGAACTTCGTCGTCACCGTCGCAGGCACAGTGCCCGCCGGCACGACGCTGCTGGCCTGCTGGAAGGCCACCGGCACGCCGCTGCCGACCGATGCGGCCTGTGTCCCGATCACGGCGACGAACGGGGTCTACAGCTTTACCACCAGCATCACGGGTGCTGGCACCCCGTCCACGCTGTGGACCTACGACGGCACGTCGATGACTGCGCAGTGGACGACTGCGCCCTATGCGCCGACTTCCGGCGGCACAAGCACCGGAGGCACCTCGGGCGGTAGTTCCGCCGGCAGCACCGGCTCCTCGGGTGGCACAGTAGAGAACACCGGCACGACCAAGGTCGCGATCCAGACCGTGCTACCGGGCGCGGTGCAGGTGTTCGTCGACACGTTCCCGGGCACAGGAACCTTCGACGGGACCAACGCCGGAACCGGCCTGAACCTGAAGAAGTGGGGTCAGGTCTACAACACCCAGATCGGTCAGGCATCGGTCTCGCTGCACCTGCCGCGCAACGTGCGGGTCAATAACGGCCTTAAGATCCAGGCGATCAACGACGGCACGGTAATCGCCAATAGCGCGTCGAGCGGCTGGACCTGCGGCTCGATCTCGACGGTCACCTCGGATGCCAAGGTCGACCGCGGCAACAACACTGGCGGCGGGTTCTGGTTCACATATGGGCTCACGATCCTCAAGGGAATTAATTACCCGCGCACCTATGGGATCAACGCGGTCTCTTTGCTCTGGCCTCTGGACATCGCGTGGCCAGGCATGGAGGTCGACCTCTTTGAAGACTTCAACGAAAATAAGCAAGGCTTCGGTACAGGGTGGTTAGCGAATAACCATTGGAACAACGGAACTGCGTCGGGTGGTCGTCAGACGCTTGGGCCATTCAGCGTCGATCTGACCAACGGCTATCACGAGGTTGCCTGTCTCTGGCTGGCGGACTCGATCACCATCTATGGCGATGGTGTTCAGCTCGGGCAGTTTACGACGAACATCCCGGTCGGGCAGCGAGCCTATCTCGGGATCTCACTCTACACGGATGCGTATGGCCAGCCGCCGATCGTCGGCACCACGCCGAGCCCGTCCTACCTCACTCTTGCTTCGGTCGAGCACCACCAATTGCCGAGTATGGCATGCGGCGGTCCCGGCGCGTATCTTAACGTCGCCTCGGGGTCGTCCGGCAGTTCCGGGACGTCCTCCGGCAGCACCGGCTCGTCTTCGGGCAGCACCGGGTCTTCCTCGGGCAGCAGCGGCACCTCGTCGGGCAGCAGCACCGGGCAGTCGCTGTCGGTCTCCGTCCCGGACCTGAGCACACTCGCCTACACCGCGACATTCACCGGCGTCGGTATCCCGGATGTGTATTACTACATCTTCAGCAGCGCGAACGTCGCCTACGCCAACTACTCAACCGTCGCACTGGTCAACGGAACCGCAACAGTTTCAGGGAGCTGGCACGCGGTCGGGGACTACATCGTCGCTGTCGGCAACACCACGACCGATCAGCCCAAGGATGTGTCAGGCGCCTACGGATCGGCCGTCGTCAAGCCTGCGATCGTCGTGTCGACCCCACCGACGGTGGTGCAGGCCGCGAGCCTTACGGTCTCTGGCACGATCCAAGGCAGCGTCAGCGGCGCGCTCGACTACAGCGTCGACGGCGGCGCCTTTGTTGCAGCGACCAGTCCTACCGTCGGGTCTGGCAATTTCAGCTTCGTCATCGCCGGTGGTTTCGCGCAAGGGTCGCACTCCATCGTGGTGCGGGATCACGCGACCCAGACCACGATCAGCGCTGCGGTCTCGTTCACCACTACCGCGCTGCCGGCGACACCGACGCAGGCGATCACGCTCAACGCGGTAGCCGGCATCAACCAGGGCAGCAACGTCGTCGTGACCGGCAAGCTGACCGGCTACAGCGCGACGCCGACGCTGATCTATGCCTTCGACAAGATCGCGGTGTTCGCGACCGTGCCCTCGGTTTCCTTCACCGGCACCACGAGTTTCTCTGTATCGCTGCCGAACGCGCTGGCAGGGGGATCGCACACCGTCAGCATCTACGACGCGAGCAACCGCGGCATCGGCCAGGTTAGCGGCAGCTTCTCGGTCACGCCGACGGCGGCGACGACATCGGGGGGATCTGGAGGAAGCAGCGGACCAACCACCAACGCGGGGAAATTGGTCGCGCGGTGCAAGATCGGCATCAACATGGATCTGGGCCGCTATACGAACCCAGCCTACGCAACGGGCTTGCAATCTTTTTACAACAACGCCAACGGCGGCATGTTCGTCCGCATGCAGATGGGCTGGAGCCCTGGCACTAACAGCAATCCGCAGGGCGTTGCGCTGACATCGGCCGGCGTCCCGACCGCCGCGGTGATTGCCCAGTTTGGAAACGTCATCAATTGGTGTGTCACGAGAAGCGTGCCGGTCATCATCGCGATGATGCAGTTCTCGGGTCGCTTCGGTGACATGACGGTCAGTCCCTACAATGGCCAGGCCATCACGCACATCACCAACGTCTGCAACTACATCAAGGGGCTAAATCTCGATCCGACGCTGATTGCACTTGAATGGGTTAACGAACAGACGTATGGGCCAAACCTCGGCGCCGCCGACAACCTCACGAAGCAGTTCAACTCCCTAATCCGGAGTATCCTTCCCGACGTACCGATCGCGTGTGGCAACGCATACTACAACTCTTTCCAAGGATGGAATGGGCTCGGACTTAACCCGCCCGATGTTGTGTCACCGCCGCCGGACTCGAACTGCTTCATGCGGCAGCACGAATATGCGGAGAACAGCGCGGCGACCTGGACCAACGAGGTGACATACCTTACCAACCTCGCGAAGTCCTCGGGTTACTCGGCTGTGATGTTTGAGGAGGCCGGCTTCGGATATGGCAACTCAGGTGGGCAAGGAAGGTCCGACCCAGCTACGGTCTGGGGTCCTAACTTCAAGACGATGGTGGGCGCGTATTCACCGCTGAACGTCCCGCTAGCGTGTTGGGGGTGGACCGATGGCGATTTCCAGATGATCGTCAGCGACACGAACCCGGTGCTGATCCCGGCAGTCGCCACGATCATCAACTCCGCGTCCACCCCTGTCGCGAAAGGCGGCTGGTGGGCCGGAACCGCGTCGAGCGGCGGCGGCACGGTCATCACACCGGCCCCTATCACCTGCTACATCCCGCAGCCGTTGTCGATCGTGGTCGGCTCGGTTGCGATCGGCGGCGAGGTCAGCAACACCACGGCGACCGTCGATGTCGCTTGGGTGCAGGGCACGGCGGCGCCGACAAGCTGGATCGCGGCCACGGTGGACAGCACCTACGGATCGGTCTCCGCTACGGTGCCGGTCACCGGAGCGGGTCAGTCAGGCTCGCTTTGGTATCGCATCAACGGCGGGACGGGACGGACTGCCTTCACGGCGACCCCGGCAGCAACCTCGTCCGGGGGATCGTCCGGCAGCACTGGCAGTTCCTCGGGCAGCACGGGGTCCTCCTCGGGGTCAACAGGAAGCTCCTCAGGCTCAACCGGCGCCTCCTCGGGAAGCACCGGCACCTCCAGCGGAAGCACTGGGACATCCTCCGGCTCGACGGGCACTTCGTCGGGATCGACTGGAACCTCTTCCGGCAGCACGGGCACGTCGAGCGGCAGCAGTGGGACGTCATCGGGTTCCACAGGTAGCTCGGCCGGTTCGACTGGCAGCTCCAGTGGGTCGACCGCTCTTCAGGGTCCACGGGCACCAGTTCCGGATCGACTGGTTCGAGCTCCGGTTCGTCCGCCGGCTCCTCCGGCACCACCACGACCGGCACCGGCCTGAACGCGGGTCCGAATGGAGCAACGATTGTTGGCACTGCGCTGACCGCGCAGGTGGTCAAAGCGACAGGGGCGAACACCACCCTTAAGCTTAATCTGGACGGAGCCTACGTCGGGACAATCCGCGACAATGCCCCCGACGGCACGCAGACGCTGGTCTACACGCTGCCCAAGGCGCCTGCGGCGGGAAACCACGCGGTCTACATCTACATCGACGGCGGCCCTTCGGTCACGATGACTGCGGTGGTCTCGGCGC
>CAXTGN010000363.1:0-5667 GCA_964243455.1 uncultured Acidobacteriaceae bacterium | reverse complement strand
CTCCCCGGTCGCCGTGCTCACAACGTCCGCGCCGAAGGCCATGGGATGCTCTGTATTCAGCGTCTCCGCGGTGAAGGCGGCCACGGAGCGCATGCGCTCGCGGTCCACCGTGCTCACGTCTTCGGCGGCCAGGGCGTACTTTGCCAGGTTCCCCGTGCTGAAGGACGCCGCGCCAGCCCCCACCAGAAATCGCCGCCGACTCACGCTCATGCATTGCCCCCGGATAGCCGTTCTCCCGGAGATGATACAGAAGGCCTACTTTATGATCCCGGCACCGATGCCGTGTCGCCGCCGCCGCCGTACGATGTGGCATGATCCGGAAAATCTTTTTGCTCAGTCTTGTTCTTGGCGCGTTCACGCTGCGCGCTCAAAGCCCTGCGATGACGGCCGCCAACGAAGGCATCTGGGAGGGCTATGACGGGGAGTGGCGGTATGTGTCGCGCCTGCTGGTGTCCATGGCCGAGGCGATCCCTGCGGACAAGTACAGTTGGCGGCCGGCACCCGGCGTGAGGTCGGTGAGCGAGGTGCTGATGCACGTGGCACAAGCGAACTTTTACCTGCTGAGTGTCACCGGGCCGAAAATGCCTCACGAACTGGAACGGAACGATGTTGAGAAGACGATCGTTTCGAAGCCGGAGGTGATGGCCTATCTACGCCGATCGCTCGACGCCGTGAAGACAGCGAGGGCGCAGCTGAAACCTGGCGAGCTCGAACGAAGGGTCAAAATCGAGGGTGAAACGGTGAACGTCGGCGGCATGTACCTGCGGATTCTCTGTCACGACAACGAGCACATGGGCCAACTGATCGCGTACGCACGCACCAACGCTATCGTGCCACCCTGGTCGGCAGGCGTCGTGCTTCCGAGGTAGATCAAAGACCGGCCCGAGAATCTGGCGGGGCGCCTCACCCGCCGAGAACGCCTCTTGTGGGGACAAAGGTTACGCAAGTACATCTGACACATAGATTCGTAGCGGCTCTACCTTCGGAAGAGCAGATCCTAGGTTGCCATCGCAGTTCCCACCAGGTCCTTCTTCCTGGGCGCAAACTTGCGCTTGTGATAAGCGATCGTCAACACAATCGCCGGCACCCCGACTGCCGTAGGCAGCAGCCAAAGCAGTTTTGCCAGCGAGGCGTTGTACGCGCCCTGCGGGTGGATGTTCGTCACCAGAAACGCCGTCCAGGCAGCGATGTAACTCCCGATGAAGTTTCCCAGATGCGTGTACCACCAGAACATCTTCTCCTTCGGCTTTTTCACAAACTTCCAAATCTCCCCTGCCGCCAATCGCATTCCGAGGAGCCCGAACACAATCGCCACGATCCCCATGTGCTGCACCAGAGCCGGTCGGAACGCCCCAAAGCCCGCTAAACACGCGCTTGCACCGAACGTAAACAGTGCCGCAAACCAATCGACAGCCTGCGCCCGCCCACCCCGTGCCAAATCCTTCAGTTTCGTAATCCGATACCCCGAAAAAGCGGCATAGAAACTGAACACCGCCACCAACGCCAAAAACAGCACCGGCCGGTACAGGGCCATCGGAAGCGCCGTCCCCGCGACGATCCCCATCGCCCACAGGTACACCATGCCCCACCGCCTGTGTTGCTTGCCGCCCTTGGCTGTCACCAGCGCCACCGGCGCCAGTACAAACGCACTGAACCCAGCGGCGATATGCAGCACCAGAAACGCTCTCATCCACACCGGGTCACTATGCATGCGACAGACTCCCTTCGTTGGTCTTTCCCTTGCGCCCTGTCACGAAAGCCCGGCTCTCCGTCTTGGCCAGTTCTCTCAGAGTTTGCGTCGTTTCGTCGCACCAGTTCACAACCATGCGCGCTTCAGCACGCCCAAATCGCAGCGTCATCAACCAGAACGGCAGCCCGGCATGTCCCGCGTAGGTACGCTGCAAATGCGCCTCCAGTGATTCGTAGCGCAGCAGGTCCGCTGCAAACCGCCCGCGTAAATCTGCAACGTGCGCCAAGGATGTTTCCCCCGGCACACTGTCCCCCAGAAAGAGTTTGAGCAACGTCTCGTGCCTAGGTACGCGAGGCTTCGGCGTGACACGGAGCCATTTCTCCAGCCGTTCACGTCCCATCTCCGTCAGACAGTAAACCTTGCGCCCCGCCTTTCCTTCTTGTTCCGATACCACCAGCCCATCAGCTTCCAACTCGCGCAATGCCGGGTAGATCTGCCCGTAGCTTTCCTTCCAGAAGTTCCCGATCGAAATCTCAATCCTTTGCTTCAGGTCGTACCCCGACATCGGCCCCATGGTCAGCATCCCGAGCAGAGCCTCTGCGGTCGTTGTTCTGTTCTCAAGCATTGCTAATAGATATATCTATTAGCAATAACTGTCAAGAAGAAAAGATGCCATGCCCGTGGGCTGAGGTAAAAATTGTGTCGGATTACGAGTTTCCAGACAGGAAGGACTACTTCTTCAGGACTTGCAGGACCAGCGAGGAGGCGGCACCGGGTTGATGGAAGACACGTTGTGTGGCTTTGCGGAAGTCCGTTGGCTTTGCGTCGGCTACCCGCATGAAGGATTGCGGGTTGAGATCGGCAAGCGGAAACCACGAACTCTGCACCTGAACCACGACGCGGTGCCCGCGCCGGAAGGTGTGGTTGATGTCCGGCATCGCGTACTGGATGGATGTGGTCTGATTGGGCGGCAACGCTTCCGGGGTGGAAAACGAGTTTCTGAAGCGCGCACGCATCGGTTCGCCGCGCACGAGTTGCCCGTAGCCGGGCGCGGTCGAGAAGGTGGCGTCCTCGTCGATGAGCTTGACGACAAAATCGGCGTCCGTGCCGGTGCTCGCAATGTGGAGATGCACGGCGATGGGCCCGGCGACGGTCAGGTCCTCTCCGAGGGGATCGGTTCTGTAGGTGAGGACATCAGCACGGGCGGTGGCGAATCGTTGATCGCCGTACATGTAGCGCTCGTCGAGATTGGTGGAAGGGTGCTCGATATACGGGACTGGGTTCGCCGGATCGCTGACGTATTCGTCATACGCACTCTCCCCGGCAGCCGGCGGATCGAAGCTGAGCTTGCCTTGGGGATGGAGGTAGAGAGCGGTGGCCTGCGCGCCGGGTGGTGGCCATGAAGGATAGCTTCGCCACGCGTTCGTTCCAGTCTCGAAGGCAAGCGCGGCGGGAATGTCGGGGGCGGGGGCGTTCTTCAGGTGGTGTTCGAAGAAGGCGAAGAGAACGTGATGCCGGAAGAACGTCCCCGTGTCGGAGCCGAAGTCGAGCGGACCGAGTTTGCGGCCCGGGGAGCGCAGCCAATCGCCATGCCCCCAGGGGCCCATGACCAGGGTGTTTGCAGAGCCCGGATTGGCATCGGCGTAGGCGTGGTAGGTCCGAAACGTGCCGGCGAGGTCTTCGGCGTCGAACCACCCGCCGACATGCAGCACGGGACAGTGCACGCTGCCGAGGTGCTGCGAGATGTCGCGGGCCTTCCAGTACTCGTCGAAGGTGTCGTGCTGGATGTTTGTATCGAGCAGCGGGTTGCGGGCGAGTGCGGCGATGGCCCCCAGGCTCGAACCGTGCTTGAGGAAGAAGTCATACCCGTCGGAAGTGCCGTAATCGAAGGAACTGCCGATCTTTGAAGATGGGAACTCGGGTCCGCCCGCGCGCGGTTTGAAGAAGTTGGCGTAGACCCCGAACTGCTCGGCGAGCATGAAGACGCCGTTGTGGTAGGCGTCGTCGCCGAGGAAGAGATTGGTCATCGGGGCCTGGATGGAAGCTGCCTTGACCGCAGGGTGCGAATCGATGATCGAGGCCGAGGTGTAGAAGCCTGGGTAGGACATGCCCCAGATCCCGACTGCGCCGTTATTGCCCGGCACATTCTTCAGGAGCCAATCGACAGTGTCGCTCATGTCTGTGCTTTCGTCGGTCTGCCCTGGCGCGGGATGATCGATGTGCGGACGCATGTCGACGAAGTCGCCACCGGACTGGAAACGCCCGCGCACATCCTGAAACACAAAGATGTAGCCCGCGCGGTCGAAGTCGGACGAGGCACCCAGCTGCGGTCGATAGCCGGAGGTGCCATAGGGCGATACACCGAACGGAGTGCGCTGGACCAGAAATGGATAGGCCTTGCCCCTGTCTCTGGGGACATATACCTGGGTGAAGAGCGTGACGCCGTCACGCATGGCAATGCGGTACTCGTATTTAATGTAGTGCGCCCTGGTGCGGCGACCGCCATCCGTTCGGACATAGAAGAGCCATGCTGCACCGGCCGCGAGCACCGCGGCGAGAGCCACGGCCACTCGGAGTCGTCTGGATCGCATAGGCTCTCCTGGCGGGGCTGACTGGTAGCGCCGCGCTTTCCCGCAGTATGAACAGACGATATTCTAGCTGCTCGCAAGAAGCTGACCCGGGTATCAGCCACGCAGGGTCGCGGCACGAGTAAACTGGAAGGGATGCCTCACGTTCCCAGGACGCAGTTGAAATTCCTTGTCGCGGCGATCGTTGTCGTCGGCACGATCGCCTGGCTCGCCATCACCGGCGCCGGGCGCACGAAAAGCTATTACGTGACCATTGCCGAACTGCAGGGCATGGGCAACAAAGCGTACTCACGCAACCTGCGCGTGGCGGGGAACGTGGCGCCGGGCTCCATCCAGCGGTCCGGGCCGTTTGCAAAGTTCACCCTGGTGGAGCTCGGCAAGACCATCCCGGTGGACTACCAGGGATCCGAGCCGCCGCCGGATACCTTTAAGGACGACGCAAGTATGCGCCGGCCAAGCCGGGGCAGGCACCGACGGGAAACACAACGCCCCTGAAGACGACGGCGGCCCTGGACCGATAGGGGCTCGAAGGTCATCACGACGACGGTGTAGGCGTTGGTCTACATATGTTACCAAAGTTCCTGGCCCAAAACGGTTGTAATGCCACTTCGGTGTAGTACGCTGAACGCAGCCTTCAGGAGGTTTCTTTCTATGCGTTTACGCTCAATCGTGGCTGCCGTCACTGTCGTCTCGGCCAGTCTTGCTGCCCATGCTGATACACTTCTTCTCGGAAGCTACGGCACAGGGAGCACTGCGCCCGGTGGAGTGGCAAACACCAGCGTTACTTATGGCGCTGCCAGGGGAACAACCTACAACATTCCGACGGGCAACGTTTGGTCGGGGCCGGTGAGCAATTCCAGCTGGGTGTCGTTTAACCCGAACACCTATCCGGGTGGATCGCTGCAGGCGCCGGATGGAACGTATGTCTACCAGACGACGTTTACGGGCACGGATTTTTCTTCCGGCTCAATCACAATTCTTGCGGACGATACCTCCAGTATTTATCTGAACCGGAATCTGATTACGCTCGGAGCCACGGCCGATCCGACGGGGCACTGCACGGTGGGAGTGCCCAATTGTCTGACCGCGACGACATACACCCTGCCGGGATCTGACTTCGTGGACGGCCTGAACACCCTGACCTTCGACGTCAGCCAGGACTTCCACTATGCGACCGGCCTCGACTTCGACGCGACAGTGCAGACGGGTGTGACGCCCGAGCCCTCGAGCTTTCTGCTGCTGGGCACGGGTCTGCTCGGCGCGGCGGGCGTGTTGAAGAAGCGCTTCATCGCGTAACGGTAGATCCAAAGCAAAAGACCCCGGCTACGGTCGGGGTCTTTGCTTGCGAGGTTGTTGGAAAGGGTTATCTATTCCCCGAGCGCCCTCATG
>CAXTGN010000362.1:0-5671 GCA_964243455.1 uncultured Acidobacteriaceae bacterium | reverse complement strand
CATCGGTAGACCGCTGTGGATTCGCACATGGTTTTGCACATCGCCTACCGCACAATTGTGCGAAAAGGCAATATGCAAAAACCCAGCGTTTGGTATTCTGGTCGCGTCGGGCTGAACAGCGTTTTGTAGCGAGAACTGAAATTTGAGCGGAGGGTGGGGGGCTCGAACCCCCATATGCCTGGCAGCATGGCGGTTTATAGGACCGCTCCCTTGACCATTTGGGTCAACCCTCCATTTAAAAAGGGCCAGAGCTTTAGGGCGTATCGGGGTCTTGGACGCCTGCTACACACCTTAAGGCTCTGGCACCACGGCAGATCATCAGCAAGGACGCCTTTGACCTGTCGCTATTCTAAGCGATGGGTGTGTGTGTTTTTGGACAATTGAGGATCGGTGGGAAAACGCGTCCCGTATGTGGATTTCCGAGATGACTCCCGCTACTGACTACGCCTATAGGCGGCGATCAATCCGCTGACAAACCCTTGGGCAAGTCAGCTTGCTTCAGGTACCGCCAACGCACAATTTCTGCGTCAGCGATTGGAGTTCCTCCCGTGCTTGCGGTCGGCTCCTCCGACACCACGATCACCGTCAACGGAACAGGTTTTCTGCCGTTAACGGGCGCGCGGCTAAACGGCAATCCGCGGACATCGGCATACATCAGTCCGACCAGTGTCTCCGTCCTGCTACCGTCCGGTGACCTCAGCAAGATCGGCACGCTGCAATTCACGGTGGACAACGCTGGTCCGGGTGGTGGGGTCTCGACCACAGCGCTGCAGGTCAACTATTCACAGCCGGTCATCACGTCGCTTTCCCCTTCGTCGGTGTATACCGGTGCGGGGAACCAAACCATCTACCTGAACGGTACCGGCTTCAGCCCCGCAACCGTTTTGTCCATCAATGGGTCTCCCGCCGCAACGACCGTCTACGGCAGCACGGAAGCCGTCGTGACTGTGCCCGCGACTTACTTTGCGTCGCCGGGCACGATCACCTTGGTGGCCGCGAACCCAGCTCCGGGAGGCGGCGCCTCGGCCCCCGCCATCCTCACCGTCAGCGATGCCGTCCCGGCAGCCATCACGTTAGCGCCAGGCACCGTGCTTCAGGGCGCTTCGACGCCTGCCACGGTCGCCGTGACAGGCTCGACCTTCGTGCTTTCCAGCGTCGTTCAGGTAAATGGACAAAGCCGTACAACCACCTACATCGGTCCGACGCAACTGAGCTTCCGCCTCGACCCGTCGGATCAGGCCCATACGGGTACCCTCCAGGTCGACGTCGCGAACCCGGTACCCGGGGGCGGGGCCAGCCTTTTCGCCCCGCTTACCGTCGCTGCACCCACAGCCACACCCGTGATCACCGCCGTAAATCCTACGCAATTCATCGTTGACACAGGCGCTTCCTACATCCAGGTCTCCGGAACAGGTCTCGCGGCATCCAGCACCATCCTGTGGAACGGGACACCTTTGCCGACGACCCCCAGTCCCGCAGGCGACGCAGCACAGGCTTCCATCCCGGCCAATCTGATCAGCACGCCCGGCACGGCAACAATCACGGTAGATTCACTCAGCGCCGTCCCGTCCTTGTCGAACGCGGTGACGGTCAACATCGCGGCACCACCCGCTCCCACGTTGGCTTCCGTAAGTCCGCTGAACGGACCCATAGGTACGGCTTTCACGGCAACGATCACCGGCACGCAGTTCACCCAGCAAAGCATTGTGTCCATCGACGGGCAACCACTCCCCACCACCTTCGGGAATCCGACGAGCCTGACCGCCAGCGTTCCTGGCACCGATGTTTCTTTCGGGAACCACCTTTTCACCATCGCCACGCCGCAACCGGGCGGCGGCACCTCTTCCGCAGTGGTCTACACGGCGTATGTGCCACAGGCGAGCAACAGCATGCTCTTCAACCCCGCAGATGGGCTTCTGTACCTGTCCATCCCGGGTTCAGCGGGTGCACCATACGGGAATTCGGTTGTGTCGCTCGACCCCGTTTCCGGCGCCTTTGGAAGGCCCATCTTCGTCGGCAGCGAGCCGGATCACATGGCGTTGACCAGCGACGGACGATACCTCTGGGTGGGCCTGGACGGCGCGAGCGCCGTGCGCAAAGTGGACCTCTCTGCAGGAACAGCCGGCCTGCAATTTTCGCTGAGCGCGGGAACGGGTGTCTTCGACGCCAAGGTTTCCGCTCTGACATCCATCCCCGGGCAGACCGATTCCGTGGTCGTAGCCGCTTCAGGCTCGAACTTCGGCAACATCGCGATCTACGATCAGGGGGTGCCCCGCGCCCACGTCTCGAACCTCACGTCTCAGGCACTTCAGGTCGATGGGACACGCAATGAAATCTACTCCGGGGCATCCCAGGCCTATGAGGTTTTTACCTATGACAGCAACGGCTTGACGCAGAGGCTGTCCACATCCCTGTCAGGCGCACTGGTCGGGGCCATAGACGGCCGGCTGCAGATACTGGCCGGACGTACCTATTCCGACTCCGGCTACGCGATCGATGCTGAAACTGGGACGCCGGTGGGGACCTTCACAGCGTCACCTTATGCCCCGTTCTCAACAGCCATCGACCCCACTTTGGGTCTGGCCTTTGCCCTGGACAGCAATGCCGCTTACGCCACGTATCCGACTCGCGTCCAGGTCTTCAACCTGTCGGACTTCAGCGCAGCCGGAACTGCGTCCATCCCGGTGAATCTGTTCCCGAACTTCTACTCGACCAGCAACGGCACGGTCTCAGGCCTTACGCGCTGGGGCGCAAACGGCCTCGCCTTCCGAACCGGAACAGCTGTGTTCGCGTTCCGTTCCAACCTGGTGGAAGATCTCTCATCCTCCATTGCTGACCTCGCGGTAACGGTGTCGTCGAGCGGAGCCACGACAACAGGTTCCCCCGCGACCTACACCGCCCACGTAACCAACAACGGGCCAACGAACGCTTCAGAAGTTCTCCTCACCGGGCTTCCACCCGCAACGGGCCCGGTCAGCGCTGCATGCTCCTCTGCCGGCTCATGCACAATAAACCCCTTCGTCAGCTGCACCTTGGGAGCGCTGAATAGCGGCGCCAGCGCTACGGTCACTCTCCTCGTGAACCAGCTGACACCGGGGACCTCCACGCTCAGCGTGCAGGTCAGTGCATCGCAGTCGGACCCAGACCTCACCAACAACACGGCCTCATCCACGAGCACGGTCACCGGAACAGCCCTTGCGCCCGTACCTTCCTCACTTTTAATCAGCCCGTCGACCGTGCTTGCCGGTTCATCCGATACCACGATCACCGTCACGGGAGGTGGGTTCGGTCCAGGCTCCAGCGTTCAGCTGGACGGCTCTCCGCTGGCAACAACCGCGGTAAGCGGCGAACAGGTCTCCGCGGTGGTCCCAGCAGCGAGCCTCGCCTCGCTCGGCTGGCACGCCGTGACCGTCACAACACCGGGACCGGGCGGGGGTACTTCACAAATACTTCCGCTGACGGTCTATACAGCCATCAAGGCCGGTGTAAACCGTATCCTTTACGACCCTTTCTCGCGAAAGATCATTGCAACTCTCGGTCCTTCAACCCCGAACGGTAACTCGCTCGAGATGATCGACCCTGAAACGGGTGCAGCCGATACTCCCATGGACATCGGCAGTGAACCTTCTCGCATGGCGCTCTCCGACGACGGTCAGGTTCTCTACATTCTGCTGAACGGCTCCAACCAGCTGCAACGGTTCAATATGCTCACGCAACAGCCGGAGTTCAGCCTGACACCCGCGGCCGGCCAGTTCTCGGTACAACCGGGCAATGACAACGTGGTGGCCATGTCCATTGGCGGCTTTGGCATCGGGGAGATCGCCGACTTCAACCCGGTCACGCAAACGGCCTCGGTGCGTCCCGCAACCACGGGCTATAACCCCGCGTTTTCCCCTCAGTTCCTCGACGGCTCCGATCTTCTCGTGGAGAACTACCAGGGGATCGATGATTACAGCTTCACGTCCAACGGTTTCGCACCCCGGGACACCTCCCGCTCCTCCTACCCCCTGGATCTGGGCACCTTCAAGCTCGCGGGCAAGCTCGCCTTCACGGTGAACGGCGGCGTATCGGACTTTTCGACGATCCCCGCGCACCAGCTGGGCTCGTTTCCAGTCTCGTTCAGCAACTCCGAGGGCAACCTGGCGCTTGATCCGGCCGTGAATCGAACCTTCTTCCTGGCCGGTTTTGACGGTGCCAGTACCTATCAGTCGTATGGTTTGAATGGGGTAGCCGTCTTCAACAGCAACACGTTCCTTCCCGCCCCCTTCATTCCGCTCGATCTCGCGGACATCGAGCCAACGACGACGAATCTCACGCCGGTAGACCTTCTCCGCTGGGGTCAGGACGGCCTCGCCGCCCTGACGAGCAGCGGCACCTTGTATCTCGTTCGTGGGCCGGCTGTGCTTCCTCAACTGCTCGGACCTGGCGTCACCCCTTCTTTGGTATCACCCGCCGCTCTGCAGCACGGGGGCGGCAACACGATACTCGCCACCACGGGTGCGAACTTTCAGCCGGGAGTCGCCGCCGCATGGAATGGGAGCTATCGCACAACCACCTACATCGATGCCACTCACGCAAACGTGCTGGTTCCAGCCAGCGATCTCGTAACGGCTGGAACCGTGAACCTGACGTTCTCGAATCCGGGTTCTGCTCCCTCAGCCGCAGTGGCAGTCACGATCCAGTGATCGTGATTGCCGACTCACTCACCGACAACAGGCTCCATATCCACTTCTACCTTCAGCGTGTGCCCGCCGCCGCCCAAAATGATGCCGCGCAGTGGACTCACATCGCCGTAGTCACGACCCCACGCCACCGTCACGTGGCCGTCCGTCGGCGCAACATCGTTGGTCGGATCCATGTCCAGCCACCCCGCACCTCGGCAGAAGGCTGAAACCCAGGCGTGTGACGCGTCGGCGCCGATCAGTCTCGGCCTTCCCGGAGGCGGGTACGTCCTCAGGTAGCCGCTGACGTACCGCGCCGCCACATGGATCGAGCGGAGGCAGGCAATCTGAACATGAGCGAAGTCCTGGCATACACCACGACGCTTCTCGAAGACCTCTTCAATCGGCGTCCGAACCGTTGTGACCTTGGCGTCGAAGCGAAAGTCCGCATGGATGCGTGCAGTCAATTCGCGCAAAGCCTCACGCATCGGACGTTGTGGAGTGAACGATTCCAGCGCATAGGCAGCGAACTCCGGCCGGAGGCGAATGCGCGGCGATTCGAACTGAAACTGGCAAGCGCCGAGCGCTTCGGGAAAGCTACCACCAGCAAGTGAACGCGTGGATTCTTCCCACGCAAGTGAAGCTCGGGAAGGTGCGCCCATGCTGTGCTCGACGAGCACCTCGCTCCTGGACTCGACCACGAGTTCGCGGTGCGGTTGCTGCACGGTGAAAAAGCAAAGCGTGTTGCCGAAGTAATCGGTGCGTTCGGTGAGCGTGACCGGCGTCGGCTGGATGAGCAGCGTATTACGAAGAAGCTGATTATTCGCAAAGGAACGAGGCTTCAGGCAGGCCACGTGATCGCCGACCGAGACCGAAGAAACGTATTTGTAGGTGGTGCGATGACTGACCTTGTACAGCATGGTTGAACCCCTCATCCCACACTGACGGGCAGCGTCCGCGCGTGGCTGAAGTATTGACTGGAGAGGTTATTCGACCAGGAGGGAAGCAGG
>CAXTGN010000361.1:287-5675 GCA_964243455.1 uncultured Acidobacteriaceae bacterium | reverse complement strand
TCGCCGCCACGCTCGTCCACCAGACGACCGCCTCGCAGATCGTCACAATCTCCAACACCGGCGGCAATCCCGCAACCCTGCAAAACACCACCATCACCGGAGACTTCGCCATCGCCGCGAATACCTGCGGAACCTCCCTGCCGTCCCAAACCGGCTGCTCGATCGCCATCACCTTTACGCCCACGGCCAGCGGCTCGCGCACTGGCGTACTCACGGTAGTCGATAGTGCCGGAACCCAGACCGCCCAACTCCTCGGCACCGGCCAAAGCCCCGCCACCGACACGCTCGCCCCCACCAGCCTCACTTTCGCGCAGCAACAGACCGGCTCGGCCAGCGCGCCCCAGCAGGTTACGCTCACCAACGCGGGCGATGTGGCTTTGACGCTGATCACCGCTGTTATCACCCAGGGTGATTTCACCGCGACCAACAGTTGTGGGACGACGCTTGCCGCACACAGCAGCTGCGCCGTGAACGTGGCCTTCGTCCCCACCGCGGTCGGCACACGGGCAGGTCAGCTGCAGGTCACCGACCAGTTCCGGACACAGACGGTCTTCCTTTCAGGGGCGGGCGTCGCACCCGCTGGTGTCTCACTCAGTCCCTCCATCGTCAGCTTCGGGGCTGTCGGCGTCGGCCTCAACTCCGCCAGTACGGTACTTATGCTGACCAACAACGGTGGGGTACCGCTGCTGATCACCTCCACCGTGCTGAGCGGCGACTTCAAGATCGCCTCCACCACCTGCGGTACCTCCGTCCAACCCGGTGCAGCCTGCAACATGGATCTCTTCTTCGCACCCACGCAGCCCGGCGCGCTCGCAGGCAGTCTGGTGCTCACTGACAACGCTGCTGGGGGCAAGCAGACCGTCTCGCTCAGCGGCACCGGCATCGACTTCGCCCTCGCCGCCGACGGTCCCACCTCGCAGACCGTGGCAAGCGGCTCAATCGCGACCTTTCCCCTGCAACTCACCTCGGTCAGCGGCCTCAGCGGAGCCGTCGCGCTCACCTGCAGCGGCGCGCCCGCCAACACCGTCTGCACGGTCAATCCATCCTCAGCCCAGCTAGGCGGTACCGTCCCGGTCTCCGTCACGCTGCAAACCGGCCTCTCCGCGCAGAACCACCGAAGACCAGCCTTCCCAGGCGGCACGCCCACCCGCGTCCTGCTCTGCTTCTTCGCTCTTCCGGTGTCGCTTCTGGGGATGCGCCGCAGGCGTCGTCTCGGTCGCTGCACCCTGCACGGCATCGTATTCGCGCTGGGGCTCACCCTGGTCTCTGGTTGCGGTTCCACCCGCTTGATTCCCATCGGCGGAACAGGCGGCGGCGGCACGGGCGGGGGTTCCACGCAGCCAACCAGCCCCGGTACCTATCCCCTCACGGTCACAGGTACCAGCGACGGCGTCACCCACACCGTGCAGTTATCCCTCACCGTGCAGTAGAAGCAGGCAGGATCTACCGCTGGACAGGCGTTCCCAC
The DNA here is from genome assembly GCA_964243455.1 of uncultured Acidobacteriaceae bacterium. Classification (GTDB taxonomy): domain Bacteria; phylum Acidobacteriota; class Terriglobia; order Terriglobales; family Acidobacteriaceae; genus Granulicella. The sequence goes on along the minus strand of CAXTGN010000361.1, from coordinate 4,208 downwards.
CGAAACTTTCTCAAACACGATCATGTAATCGTTCTGGTCGCCCTTGGTAAAGTCGTACAGCCCCACGTACTGGAAGCCCGCACGCTCCACCTCGCGGCGCACCACGTCGGCATCGATGCCGTGGTCGGCTCCATTGCCGGGGTGATCAATGATGCCCAGCCGGCCGCCCGGTTTCAGCGCGCTATGCACAACTTGGAGGAGCAGCGCCGTGTGCGCCACCTCGTGGTACACCCGCAGCATCACCGTGGCATCCAGCGAGTCCGGCGGCAGCTTCGGGTCGTCCGGCGTCCCGAGCACAGGGGTGATCTGTGGGAGGTGTTCACGCCCCGCCCGCTCGCGGATCGTATCGATCGCATGCGAGTTGATGTCCTCGGCCAACACATGCCCGGTCACCCCGACCCGCCGCGCTGCCCGTACAGAAAACCACCCGCCCCCCGCCCCGATGTCGGCCACGGTCGACCCCGGCCGCAGCCGCAGCGTATCCATCACACGGTCGATCTGGAGCAGCTTGTCGCGGTTCGGCTCCTCAAAAATGTTCAGGTCGCCCGTGTACGGTGTACTCGTCGGGTGGTCAGGGGCGAGCGCGGGCGTTTGAGCCCGAACCCCGAAAGCAAACGCGGCAAGCAACAAGAGGACAGGAAGCGGAAGGCGCATACCTTCTTAGACGCGGACGCCGTACCCTAGGCAAGACCTCCTTGTTGTCATTCCCCGAAGGGAATCCGCGTTGTTGCCTCGGCGCCGAAACGTCGCCGCAAGCCGCCGCACTCGCATCCCGCGAAGAACCTTTTGCATCCAGGGCCCCGTGCCCCGGCGTATAGGCGAGTGAAGAACGATGACGATGGATCCGGGCGAGTTTCGACAACTTATCGAGCAGCACCAGCAAATGGTGTTCTCGATCGCGCTGCGGATCGCCCGTGATCGCGGCACGGCCGAAGAGATTGCACAGGATGTATTCCTGAAACTGTACCGTTCGGGGGAAAAGATGCAGAGCGCCGATCACACCCGTTTCTGGCTCCGGCGCGTGGCCGTGCACCGAGCCACGGACGCCTTGCGCCGACAGTCCCGGCAACCCGAGACGGGGGCGCAGGAGTGGCTGGAAGAGCAGCACGGGGCGGCAACGGGCTTCTCCAGCGCATTGAACGACGGCGTGGTCCATCGTCTGGAAGGTATGGTCGGCAGCCTGCCCGAGGCGATGCGGGTGGTCGTCGTCCTCCGCTATGGCGAAGACATGACCCCCGAAGAGATCGGTCGCATGCTGGGTCAACCCCTGCCCACCGTGAAGAGCAACCTGCAGCGCGGCCTGAAGCTGCTCCGGCAAAAGGCCGCCGTCACCATGAAGGAGTACGTACGTGACTAACGGGCCTGAAAACACGGAACTCGGCAAGGACGCTGGCGTCGTTGCCGGTTCCTCCGCCCCAGCCGCGGCGCCAGGGGCCCCTGCGATGGAGGAAGGCGACCCGCAGTTCGAAGCGGCGGTTCGGCAGGCGCTCCTGCCGGAACTTCCCCCCGCCGGGTTCGCCAATCGCCTGATGGCCAGGGCTCTCGCCGGGGATCGTCCGCTACCCGTTGCCGGCGCAACCCACGCACAGAGCGGCAAGCTGCTCCACTGGCCGCAAAGCCGCCTGTGGATCACCGGTGCGGTGGCAGCCGCTCTGATCGTGGGCGTCTTCGAAGGCGGCATCGCATGGCGACATGTGCGTGAGCAGCAGCAGCGCATCGTGCAGGCCACGCAGCAGTTCCAAACCACCGAACGCATCACGGTGCACGCCCTCGCCCAGGCACGTGAACAACTGCAGCGCGCCGGTGTTCCGCTGACCTTGGATTAGAAATTCCGCAAAGCAAGACAGAACGAAACGGAAGGAAAGGGACCATGAAGAACACATCGACACTTTGGGACATGCGCAATTTGCTTTGCACCACGGGTGGGATCGCTCTGGTTTTCTGCAGTGTGGCGGCTATCCACGGGCAGCAGCCCGTACTCGTCGCCGCCTCAACACGTCTCGCCATGCACCGGGTCGGTGCGGCGCAACTGGAGCCCGGCGCACCCGAGCCGCCACAGAACAACGCGCCTCAGCTCAAGGACGATCTCTTCGCCGGCACCGAAAAATTCGCGAAGAACGCCACCGAGGCCAACGAAGTTAACATGGATCCGGACGCCCTCAACCTCGTCGGTGGTCCCGACTCCAATCGCGCCCATCGCACGCTGCTCAACACCGTCCACCACTACGAGTACGACAAGCCCGGCATGTACAACCCCGCCGACGTGGACGAGTTCCGCCGCAAGCTCGAAGGCGGCGACTGGCACTGCTCCGTACACAGCCGCGATCTCAAATCCGGTGAATCCACTGACATCTGCAGCCGCCGCCGTGCCCCGGACATGATTGAGCAGGCCATCATCACCGTCGAGCCAAAAGAGCTCACCTTCATCCACACCATCCGGAGGGCGAACGGACAGGGCGGCAGCATCGACGGGGGCGGTATGCCCGGCATGAGCATGATCCCCGGCCTGCCCTTCGATGTGTCCATGGCAGCTTTTGGCCCGGAGATTGAGGCCGTTATGCTCGCGGCGACCGCCGAACTGCAAGCGGGGATGCCTGCCCTGCAGCAAGAGCTTGCTGAGCTTCAACTCAAAAGGCCGGATCTGCAGCTTCTCGCAAGGAATATGCGCAACCTGAAGCTCGAACTCTCTGCGGAGCAACGGAAGCAGCTGAACGCAGCGCAACGGAGCTTACGGCTCATGCTGAAACCGCCGCCGGCTCCTCAGGTACCCTCGGTTCCATCCGCGCCGTCCGCGCCCAGCACACCGCCAGCGCCGACAGCCCCTGAAGCCCCGACCGTGCCTTCCGCACCCACAGCGCCCGGCGTACCCTCGGTGCCCGCAGTCCCCGAGGTCCCGGCAACGCCGTCCACCCCGTCGGCCCCATCCGCTCCGACTGATCCCACCGTCCCTGCCACACCGTCCGTTCCTTCAGTCCCTGCAGCGCCAACCACACCCTCTGTTCCCCCTGCACTTTCGGCCCCCTCGGTCCCGTCCGCGCCTCACATCTAGAGCAACGTAGCTGGATCTAGCACCTCTCGCGACCTTCGCGGCGAGAGCGATGCCCTCCGGTTGTCATCCGACAAAATCTTGAGCTTTCCTTCCGACACCCTTTCGCTTGTCATTCGGTAGCGAAGCGGAGGAATCTGCTTTTGGGCCTATTGACCTATGCAAATTGTGTCACCCCCGAAGGGAATCCGCGTTTGTGCCCTGACAGGATCTCGCCCGCTCTAGCTGACCAGACCTCCACGCCGCCCCACTCCGCACCGTGCCTCTGAAGGAGCCCTATGCATTTCGTTCGCGTCCTCATGTCTGCCCTGCTGCTCCTTAGCGCCTCCGCCAGCCTCGCTTCCGCACAGGACGAAGCTCACGAGGACGCGATGCCGCACCGTTCCTTCGCCCTCGTGCAAAGCTCCTCGGTAACCCTGAACGGATCCTGGGAAGACGGCAGCCCCCTGCAGATCTACGCCCATTCGCACCCCGGCCACTACCTCGTCTTCTGGCAGGGAGGCGCTCTCCACCGCCTCGACACACCCGCCCGCATCGCCGAAGTCGAACGCGATTATGCCCCCATGGCGCCACTGGAGGCCCGCCAAAAGGAGCTCGCCGCTAGGCAGAAACCCTTCGCCGAGCAGCAGAAGACCCTCGCCGCCCAACAGCGCGAAGCGGCAGGCAATCCCGACGAGCAGGGCCGTATCGGGCAGCAGCAGGGCAAGGTAGGCCAGCTTCAGGGGAATATCGGTCGCCAGCAGGGCGAGATGGGCAGGCAACAAGGCGAGATCGGCCGCGCCGTCTACGTCAAAGTGCAAGGCATGCTCACGGCCTGCCTCACCGACAGCTCTTGCCCCAGGGTTGCCGCAGAAACCGACGGGCGATAGGGAACC
>CAXTGN010000361.1:0-277 GCA_964243455.1 uncultured Acidobacteriaceae bacterium | reverse complement strand
AATGAGAGCTCGATGTCGCTTGTCTTTGAAACCACCCAGGAGAGCCCCGCCGGCGGCCGGCGCGGCGCCCTCCATCTCCCCCACGGCACCGTCGAGACCCCGGTCTTCATGCCCGTCGGCACCGCCGCCACGGTCAAGACCGTCGAGCAGAGCGTCCTCGAACACCTGGGCCCCGATGACCGCGGCGCCGAGATCATCCTCGCCAACACCTACCACCTTTATCTCCGCCCCGGCCACGAGCTCATCCGACGCCTCGGCGGCGTCCACCGCTTCATGA
>CAXTGN010000360.1:4147-5678 GCA_964243455.1 uncultured Acidobacteriaceae bacterium | reverse complement strand
CCCTCAACCCGTAGCCCCGGAATTCTACAAACGGGATACCGGCTCATAGACCTTGGCGATGCGTCGCCGCACCGGAACGACGAACGCTGGCCGTTCACCCCCTCCGCTCAGGCGGAGGATGGTACCTACGCAGCGCCAACCCAGAGAACCCGATGTGGAACTGGTAGCAGAATTGGGCTCGCGTCGAACGCGTCCGCCTACCGACGTGGGCGCTAAGACTTGGTGCATTGTGTGGCCATGGCGGCTGGCCCCTCACCCCGACCCACCGGATCAACTGCGGCCTCAGTTCGTCGGCTTGAAGTCTGTGCTTGGCACCACGGCAAGACTCCAATTAGCGTTACTGAATGCCGAACCCCAGCGCTCGCGATCTACTCGTAAGAGGGCTCTTCCATGATCGGATCATCCCTCCACTGAGTTCACTCTCATTGGAGGATGTCTACGATGACGTCGTGGTGTTCGCACGAGTCGAAATGGCGAAGAGGTCAGGGCAGAGAAAGCGTCCGCTACTGGTGCGTCATTCGGTTCCAAAGCTGAAGCATCTGCGCAGACACTTTGGAATCCCAAATCCTTATGCCCACATCATGCTGTGCCTTACAGTCGGTAGACACTGGCGCCAGATGAAAGCGGTCTGTGACAAGTCTCAGATCTCCCTCAGTAAGCCGGTGGCATCGGCAAAACGCGCCCTCGCCGCAGAGCATAGTCGGAGAGTTGAAGGCGTTCGGAGGGCGCAGAGCTCGGTTGGCGCACGCTTCATGCTCAAGACGGATTTGGCTACGTTCTATCCGAGCATCTACACACACAGCATCCCGTGGGCAATTGATGGGAAGCAGGTTGCACATTCGACACGGGCAAAAAATTGGTTTGGAAATCAGCTCGACGTGTGGGTTCAGGGGAGTCAGGATAGGCAAACTGGCGGTATCCCAATCGGGCCAGACACCTCCTTTCTCATCGCGGAGGTGATCGCTTCTCGCATCGACGAACGGCTCCAGAAGGAGCTAGGTACGGATCTCCATGGGGTTCGGTACATCGACGACTATCATCTCTATTTCAAAACGCGAGCTGATGCGGAGCGGGCCCTTGCAGCGCTCCACACCGTGACGCAAAGTTTCGAGTTGCAGTTGAATGGCCTCAAGACGGAAATCGTCGAAGTGCCAGAGTCCATCGAGCCTGCATGGAAAACAGATCTTCGTCTGTTGCGTATCCGCAGCGACGCTCGCGCCACGGGTATCAAAGCGTATTTCGACCGTGCCGCGACCCTCGCTCGTGACTTTCCGACAGACAGCGTCCTCACGTATGCGGTTCGGAAGATCACTCATTACATGGGGCTGCTCAAGGCGCATGAATGGGAAGTCTGCCGCTCGCTCATCATGCGCTGCTGCCTTGGTGAACCAACCATGCTGCCCGTTCTTCTTCCGATGTTCGGACTCGAACCTCAATCGTGGACTATCGATGAGCTTCAGCTTCTATTGACAGAGATTTGTCTTTATCACGCGCCATTGCAGCATGGTTTCGAGGTAGCATGGAGCCTTTG
>CAXTGN010000360.1:0-4137 GCA_964243455.1 uncultured Acidobacteriaceae bacterium | reverse complement strand
GTGGATGATGACATCGTGGCCTTGGTCGCTCTTGATCTCGAAGCAGAGGGATTGCTTCCCGCGACGAACTCATCCCTTTGGAAAACCCGCATGACAGCCGAAGGACTTTATTCGGACCACTGGTTGCTCGCCTACGAAGCTCTCGTGAAGGGATGGCTTCCATCGAAAGATGGAACCGACTACGTCGCAGCGGACCCATTCTTTTCAATCCTGCAGGGCGGTGATGTCGCGTTCTACGATGTCGACGAACCCTGGGAAGATGGCTATTCGGACTATTCAGACGGGGACGACGAAGTATGGGACAACGAGGATGAGGACGACGACGATGACCTGGATCATGACTCGGAACTCCCCGCGGCCTTCCCAGGAGCCGCTGTGCAACCCTTGAATCCGTTTGCGATCCCGACGATACCGCCGTGGCTACAGGAGACACCGGAGCCGGTTACTGCCCGTATACCAGCAACGCAGGACGGCACTCCCGAAGATGGGCATGGCCTATGAGTGTTTCATTGTCATTGGCTGATCCATGATCGGACTCACGTTGTTCCAACTACAAAGACCCAGCCCCACTCCAGCAACACTTAGAATCCTTCTCGCAGCGTGGTCAAGAGGGGGGCATGGACGTCTAGCCAAACGACAATGAGAACGGCCCCTACTCTAAGTCGCTCCGTCTTGGGGCCGCTCTTCCGGGGCGGAGACTGTGGAGAGAGAACGAGTCAGGCAGAGAGCTCAGCCTGCCTCGCTGCGCTGGTAAGCGAAACAAATGCCTGCTCAAGCTGTCGGGTGAGGGCGGTGTAGGTCTCCTCCAGTGTTGTTCCCTCCGCCAGCCCGAGGCGTTCCAAGCAACTCTTCTTCTTTTCTTCCGCGGTCTCCCGTCGCAACAGGTGCTTGTAGGCCACGCGCAGGTCATAGAGTACGAACAATGGTGCCAGCGTGGTTGCGGCCTGGTCGAACTTGAGAATGGTCTCCACCCATAGCTGAAGAGTCTTCAACTCGCGCAAATTGCCTCTGCGCTCCAGTTCGGCTGCGCCAAGCGCCTCTCGGAGCATCGTCTTCATTGGCCCGATGTCGATTCGTTCAACGAAGAGCTTAGTCATCAACTCCATCGAATCGCCGAATTCCTCTTCGGTGAAATGCACTGGCCGACGCAGTTGCACCAGAAGGTCAGCCGCTTCCGCGTCCATCTTGTATGCCTTCATGCGATTGAACCGTTCAATGACGGTTGCGGCGAATTCTCCAGATGTTCGAATCAAACGCTGTTCTTGCGATAGCTCGGTGAACACCGCCTCAAGCTGCCCCTCGTAGAACTCACAACCGATGGAATGATCGGAGGGGACGTTGTGGGCAAGGAGCATCATCTGGTCCTTGCGTTCCAACGCGTCCAGGTCGCCGAGCCACATGATGAGCTTGCCATGTTCATTCAGGCCGAACGCGATGTAACGGTCTTTGGTGTAGATCGTGCCGTAGGTATCGGAAGCGAAAGACACGGCATAGTCGGGATGATTGTAGAAGTAGGTGAGAATGTCCTTAGAAAAGAACACTGGTGTCAGAAAGCCATCGCCTGCGTGGGCGAGACCAGGAAGGTACTGCTGATCGATTCGATCATATGAGAACGGCACCCCTTGACAGAAGTCAAATCGCGGCTTTGCGGCGACTGCTTTCGGCACATCGACAGAAACCCTGTCTGTTCCCCGTCGTTTCGCCTCCTTTGACAATTGCTGCACGGCGATCTTCATTTGCCACGGCAGTCTGTAGGTATTACAGCGAGAGCAATGAAGGCTTGGCATGGGGCCGACAATGGAGACGTTGTCACAAGTCACCTGCATCGGCGCGAGGGAAAGGGATGACCACGCTCCACAACCGCAGCGGAGCATTTCTAGTGTCTGGTCGGTTGGATCGAGGTCGAGAGTCGGCACTGGCATTGTTGGGAAAACCTATCGTCCTGACATCGAGTGTCTCGGATCATCTAAGGTTACCGTCCGGAATTGGTCGGTGTCGAAGAATGCATTATCGCCAATGAACTCACTGACCTGGATTAGTACGCAGGTGACATCCGGGAGCTGCCCCGAGTCATTCCTAGATCACGGGCTACTCGGAAGTGATCTCTCCTCGACTCGATACTTGGCACTTCGCGGCGGCTATGCCGCCCGGCATAGGCAGCTATGGCCTGCTCGTTGGCTCAAGCGATGCACCCACCAGCTTAGGACGCTAACGTTAACAGTTTAGAAGGCCAGAACATTGCAGAGACAACAGCAACGGCCAGCGAGGCACAGGCTAGTGTCAGTTCATGTGGCATGGTGCTTTGCAGATAGGAGCTGCCCTTCGTTGTCCTGCCGGTACTTGCGGAAATAGTTCCTGAACGTTTCGGCCTGCTGACGCACTCAAGTGCTGGACCGTATACACGGAAGCCAACGCTCGATACCCTGAAAGCTTAGAGGGTAGAGCTGACGTGTGGTCGGTACGGTCGGCGCAGCGACAAACAGAAGATCGCGGAACACTTCCGTGCAACGCCAACGGCGGCTGAGCTGCCTATGCCCGACGCGGACTACAACATCGCACCGCCGACGCACCAGCTCGTCATTCGGCAAGGCCGCGAAACCGGCGAGCGGGAGCTGATCCTCGCTCGATGGGGCCTAGTGCCGCCGTTCTTCACGAAGGACCTGAAGGACATCAAGGGTCTTTCGACGATCAACGCGCGTTCAGAAACCATCACGAAAGCTCCGACGTGGCGTGAGCCCTTCAAGAAACGGCGCTGCCTGATACCGGCCAGCTTCTTTACTGAGCGGCCGAACGAAGGGAAGCCCCAAAGCAGCCGTATGCGATCGAGCTTGGAAACGGCAGTCTCTTCGCGTTTGCCGGGCTTTGGGACGCCTGGAAAGACAAGGACGGTCACTGGCTCCACGTCCTATGCCATCGTGACCGCGGAAGCGAACGAGTTGATGGCCCAGATACCTCACCCGAGGATGCCGGTGATCCTCCACGCGCGAGACTACGATCGCTGGCTGGACAGGGAAGAGACGGAACGTTTGCCCCTAGATCTACTCTGCCCATTTGAAGCCGAAGCGATGGAGATGTACAAAGCCAATCCAAAGGTGAACAACGTCAGGAACAACGGCCCGGAGATGCTGCGGGTCGCCGAACAGGCGGCGGTGGACGGAGATCTGCCGCTGGAGACCGACGCTGGTCGCGTTGGGTTGTTCCCGCAAGTTGCAGAGAACAAACGAGGTAGCCGCCATGCACAAACAACTAGTTGTGATCGGTTCGTCGCGAACAAAAGGCGAATATGATCAATGCAGATCTGATGTCTCTGACCTATGCACTTGGCGGTACGTGCCAGGACGCCAAGCCCTCTGAGTCTCGGTTCTGTTGCTATGCTCGTTCCTATAGCAGATATTCGTCTTTGGCGTTGAGAATGCCGCGGAGATGTCGCGTGATTAAGTCCCGACGGGAGTTCTTTATTGAGCAGGAACCCCGTGAAGTCTGTCACTGGGTGAGCTTCGTACAGGCCGGTGCGGACTCGGCTAAGCACGCTCTGGGCTTTCTACCTTCGCAAGCGTACGAAGAGGCAGCAAGCCAAGGAACTCTATTTGTGGCTCTGGACCGTCGTGAAGCGCGAACACGTTACGCAGGTCACGTTCTATTTGGCGCTACCTACCCGCACGCAAAGGTCTACCAACTTTTTGTAAACGAAAGTGCTCGCGGCTTTGGAGTCGGCAGGCAATTACTTCAAGCTCTCCTGACCTTCCTCGAAGACAAGCAGTACCTCAGTGTGAGTGCGAGGGTGGCATCGGAGCTACCGGCTGACGCGTTTTGGGCTTCTCAGAAGTTTGACATCGTAGCCAAGAAGACCGGCGGTGCTGCACGCGGCCGGACCATCAACGTACGGGCCCGACAGTTCAATACGCCTGCATTGTTTGGCTATCGGCGCCCGGTGAGCGGGATTTCGCTCACCGAACCTCTTCCAAGTCTGACCACAGTCTTCGCTATAGACTTGAACGTCTTCTTCGACGTAGCGAGACGTCGCTCACGCTCCGAGTACGGAGCAACAGTCATGGCGGCTGCTTTCAACAACATCGTCCGCCTCATGGTGACCGAAGAATTCACCAACGAACTACGGCGTACCGGTTCTGTGGGATC
>CAXTGN010000359.1:0-5728 GCA_964243455.1 uncultured Acidobacteriaceae bacterium | reverse complement strand
GACATCAGTTCGACTCCGGTGGGCGTTGTGGCTGCATGCTTCTCAAGGTGTCGTCGTAGTCCGCAAACCGCGACACGATTTGCGAGGTACAACCCTCGCGCGTAAGGCAATGCATGATGATGGCTCCGCCAATGTGCAAACGCTTCTCGGGAGGCTTCGCTGCCTGAACGGCGCGCTGGTCCAGCATCGCTGCCATCAAACCACTGGGAAAATGCGGCGCCGTGGGAAGGGTTCCAGGTGGCTTTTGGCCCGAGAACGGGACGGGCTGATCTCTGAGTTCCCAATCGTAGGAGCTGCTATTCATCAGCACACGCATGCGACCGGTGGTCTCGGAGAACCCGAACGTGAAGATGCTGCAGGTCGCGTCCTCGGAAACGGGGAACGCACCACGAAACTCAGCCCAGCGTTTCCGCAGTGCGATCGTCGACTTTGCGGCCAGCTCATCTATGCCTGCAAACTGCTGCCCGTTCAGGCCATAGAACCAGCCATCCATCATCCGGGATACTCCCGTTCCGGCCATCAGGATATTGACGTGCGGGAGATGAAGCGCCTTCGCGGCAAACAGTAGGGGTGAACTGTCGTATCCGACCCCGAGCGTATCGGTAGCGACCCACGCTGCATTTTCGTCGACGTCAGTGATCAGAGAGGACATAGCCTTATGCGGCCTCTTGGGTGTACAGCGTGAATTCCGGACCTTCTTCTCCAACCATCGCCCATGTGCCTTGCGACAGGGGCTCAGTGCCAGTCGCAAAGCCCGGCAGGAAAGAGGCGAGATTGCTGATGCCGCTGATTACGCTGCCGGCTCCGCTTGCTGCCGATGTGGCGCCCTTAACCACCGCGTCCGTGCTGCTGGACGAGAACAGGCCGCTGAAGAGGCTCTGCTGATTCCCTAATGGGTTTCCGCCGAGCGAGTTCATGCCCAGCGTGCTGAGACCTTGCGGCACGAAGGGAATGTTTACATCCGGCACACCAGCCATGATCACGTGCAGCGGATCACCAGGCGCGCCTGTCGGCTTGTTCTTCTGACCTAGCCAAGCTTTTGGAAGCAGCCCGGCTAGGTATCCCTCGGACTTGTTCAGCATTGCGTCTTCCTCCCTTCGATCTGTCCCTTCTGTTCACCCACTAGCTTTCGCGGGCTGCTTCCGATGAGAGTTGGGCGCACGAAAGAGCTTCGTAGCCAACTTGTTGAATCTTTCTAGTGCTTTTGATCCTTCGTGATATTGGTTCTTCATAGGCGAAATCTACCCCCGTGAGCTAACAGATGAGTGACAGTGCCCAAAAGAGCGGTCCAGACAATTCCGCAAGCAACCAGCAAACACCCAATCCAAACGCTACCCCTTCTCCCGAGCCAGCCGCTGACCCCACAAATGTTGTCGTACCTGACCCACAACTTAAAGCCACAGGAAAAACAGGCAGTACCCGCAAGAGCGCAGAAGAGAATCAGGAAGAGACGCTTCACGCGATCAGAGCAGGCGAGCGCATCGCTTTGATCATTGCTGGTATCGTCGCGCTTGCTACCATAGCGCAATTGATCATCACCATACTCAACAACAAGGGGACCTCTGACCAGACCGACAAGCTGATACGAGCTGCTCAGATGAGCGCCCATTCCGCCGACCATAATGCTACTTCCGCCTTCAGCTTCGCCCAGAGCGCGGACGGCATCAACAATGGGATCGCTGATGCCGTGAAGAAACTTGACGCCCAAGCCAAAGCACTGGATGCTTCGAGAACGGCCTCCGAGCGGGAATCTAGGCGTGCGTTGCGGACCTCTATTGACATAGCGCGCCAAGATCAGAGAGCTTGGGTCGGTCCGAATGCAATCAGCGTTGTGTTGGGGTTGGGGCAAAAGCTGGTTTTCAAGACGCGCATCGGAAACTCGGGCAAGAGCATAGCTCGACACGTAGGACTTCAAGCTAATTACGACATTGAGTATACGACTACGATACTTAGTTACCGCTATGCCAGCGGTCCGCTCAGCTACGGCGTGCTCCAACCTGGCATGGAGGCACTCAATACGGTCACTCAGGACATTCCGCTTGACCGAGCTACCCTCGATGCACTGAAGGGGGATGCGATGCGGGCATACGTCTACGGGTACATGACATATGAAGACGTCTTCCGCGTTCGCCACTTCACCAAGTTCTGCGGCTACGTTCAATCTCCGAATTTGACCGAGGTCACGATGTGCGATACCTACAACGACGCCGACTAGAGCGAGAAGAGCAACGCTGGCGCATGTGCGCCAAGTACGTTGTTGCCCTGATAGAAGCGCCAAGCCAAATGTGCAGCGAGCTCGTCGTTGCCTAAGTTTGTCCCGGGTCTGAGCAGTTTCGAGATCTGTCATCGGACAACCCTTTCAGGACACACAATCCTTCTACTTTGCATAAACCTAAGCGGCGGTAATGTGGTCTAGCGGGGCAGGCAGAAGCCTGACACCCGCTCCTGATCCCGGCAGGTTTTCCGGGAATCTCATCGTCAAAGCACGAACGCGAACGTTTCTGAATCATCCGGCTAATCGCCGAGCAGCCCAGGAACCGGCGGAACCGGCCCGGAACTCAGAGCGTTTTTTACGACAGTTCGTCAATGTATGTCACGTCCAAGGTTCGCCCCTCTTCACAGGTGCTCAGTTGAGACGGTCTCGCGGGTTCATGCCCATGCATCCCAGACAACTCACCAGCACCCGTACTTCAGAAGGGTGCATTTGCAAGCCGCTGAAGATGGTCTGCTTCATGCGGTCCACTTTTCGGGCGGGCATCTTGCGGGCTCGCAGCATTTCGCCTACCTTGTCCAGCCACTTAGGCATCACCTGGGGCGCGTATCGGTACCGGTGAAGCAATATGGACGTCATTTCAAGGATCATTCGGTCGGACTTTTGAAGCACATTGGGTGCCGCTTCCCCCCTTAACTCCTGCCAGATCAGGGCCTGACCCTCGTGCAAATGCTCCGGAGGGTCGCCTACATCCCCGTTAGATACCGGCTCAAACTCCCTTTCGCGCCGGCGCTGCGGATTCTTGGCAAAAGCACCGGTCGCCTCGAGAATGGCCGTTGGTTTCCGTCGTGCCGGCATGCAAGAACTCCGATGACACGTTTACGCTGAACTGTGGAAGTAAAAATGCAACCAATGTGCGGTCTGTGGGATCGCAATCCATAAAAACCGAGGTACGCCCCACCCCACCGATGGCTCGCCGTCGAATGCTTTGCCGTGCAGGATGCATCGCAGCAGCATCGGTGAGGTCGTGTAGGTTTCGCAGGTATCGAACGCCCATGGGCGCTTTACGCCAACTCGGTTCGCTACTGACGACCAGGCACAGGCAAACCCATGCGTTCCCACGTGTTCCCGTGCACACGGTCCAGGTAGCGTTCTTGCTCCGAGCCGGTATACAGGTCCCTCTCGGGAACTGTGGGCTGGGCTACCCTAAGCCGCTTCGGCTCAATCACGGTGAGGTCGAAGGCAGCGTGAAGCGACGCTTCTAGCTGCTCGTAGGCCATAGGGACCACCAGCGACGATATACCGAACCAGACCTTCGAACTGCGATCGTCGAAAGGAGAGAAGCTCATGATGGCGCTGATGCGGATGAAATGCGTGTCCGGAAAGAAGCCTTTCCTTCCACCGCAGCTCACAAGCGACTCGCCTAACGCATTGTGAATGCACTGCGCAATCTCCTGCGCCTCGTACCGTGTTCCGATGCGCTCACCGTTGTCCAAGAGCAGTTCGCAGTGGGCGGAAGCGTTTCCGATCGCAGCAACCACCGAATCCACGGCGATCAGTCGATTAGGCACGGTGCCCACTGACAAGAAATGGCGATGTGGGCGCGGTGTGGTCGCAGTAGCGACTTGTGCCGCAGGCTTTGCAGGTACTTCCAGGTTCAGCGTCGAGTTCTTTGCCATGGCTCCTCATGCCGGTCAGCGTGGTTGCTGCCGGTTGTGTAGGTTGTAGCGGTCGTTGCGGTTGTTGCGGTTGTATGGTTTCGCTACGCCCTGTATGCCGGCGGAAGTTCACCAACCCGAGTCTCCGTGTGCGACTGCAGCCAGCGCTCAAGTTCCGAGCGTGCGATTCTCCTGCAGCCGTCCAAGATCGTGTTTCGGGGACCAAGGCCGCGCTCGCGCATCCGGTAGAACTGGCGAATGCTGATCCCCGCCGCCTCGCATGCTTGCGGGACAGTGAGCATGTTTCCAGCAAATTCTGGCCTGTTCGGGGGTCTTAGGTGTCCATTTCCGGCAGTTCCTGGCATAGCGCACGCATCGTTCATAACGGTTTGCTGGGAATTCTGCATGTTTACCCTTCAGGTCAAACCTTTGATTTCGCGCACGCGTTTTTAGGCCTGATGGACGGTCTGCGAACCCTGGTGCGGTACGGATGGAGACCCCCATACCCCCTAGGGAGCGGCCGGGAGCATTCTTTCTCCTGCCAGCCGCGGGATCCCACAACTACGCTGCGAGCGGCAGATCAGGATCCGGGTTCCAGTCCCGACATTGCGCCGCCTCGAATCCAAAGCGAGCGATGGCGGTCTCAACGCAGTCCGTTGTGATCAGGACACGGCCTTGACTTGCCCACACCTCAGCGACTGACGCCATTGGTGCAATGAGGTCCCCTCGCCGGTAGTTTGCGTACCCAGGCACGCTGAAGGGCGCCAAGACGCGAACTTTGACCCGAGGAGCTACCTTCGGTTGAGCTGAGCCTTCCTTCATTCCGATCACTTTGCGCAATTTGCTTCCTATGGTCGTCATCAGTTGACTCTCCGTGGTCGAGCGAGGTCCGCCTCAACTCTGCGCTTCCATGCGGCCGTCTCAGCAGCACGCATCTGGGCCCGACCTTCGATGGTGCTAGGTAAGGCGAGCTTCGTGTCAGGTTTGCTGAAAATCTTGGCAAGAACACGTGTTGCTCTACGTTCCGAGTAGGAACGCATTTCCCTCGCCAGCTGCTTAACTTCTGGAGAGTCTGATGGACCACCAGAGAGGATGTGAAACGAACGTCCTTCGAGTTCCTGGCCGATGGCATCGAGCTGAGCCTCTACGCGCTCCGTACGACGCTCAAGGCATGTCTTCTTGGTACTGAGCTTTGTATACGCCATAGTTCTTTCTCCTTGCTTGCTAGGGTGAAGGTTTCGCGACATTGAATACTCGTGGATGTGGGTGAGCCAGCGCTGAGGCGTTCTCAACCCGAGCTGTAAGCCGCCTTCGGTTCGTCGCCACCATGCTCGTTCTCTGCAATGACTCTAGCCACCACTGAAGGCCTGAACCTCAGTTCGCGACTATGAGGAAGCCTGACGAACGGCAATATGCCATCTGCGGCCAATTGCCGTACACGCCGACTGGTGAAACCGAGGATCTCTCCTGTTTCATCGCTGCTCAGAAGTGATTCAAGTTTCGTTTTAGTGTCCATCGTGTTGTCCTTTCAAGCAGCCTTGTGTCGCCACCAGGGTTTCCCGCCACGCTTCTTGGCGCGCACGGTCGAGAGTTGATCCTTGCGCGATTCGCTCAATCACTGCAGGACCCATGCTGGAGCTCTGGTCGTGGAGGCGCTCGCTCACCCGTGTCAGCAGTTGAATTGCCTTGCCATGGTTAACTCTGCGAGCTTGTTCTGCTCGAACGAGCTTCTCGGCAACTTCTGCCGTGATGAGTGTCCTCGGTTCGGAGCGCAGATCCTGGTGGAAACGAAAAAGCGGAACCCGTGAGTTCCGCTTGTCTGTAGATGAATTCTTCAGAGCTCTTGGAGGCAAGGACT
>CAXTGN010000358.1:477-5733 GCA_964243455.1 uncultured Acidobacteriaceae bacterium | reverse complement strand
GTTGCAAGGACCTGTGGAGCGCCGGGACGACCGGCTGGTGTTTCGTGTGCCGATGGATGCTGGTGGTGAGCAGCTGAAGGCCGTGTCAACTGCAAACTCCTACGAAGAGCACGGCAATCTGGTCGTGGTGCTACCGGAATGGCTGACGAGCGAAATGCGGCTGCATGAGGGGTCGGCGGTGCATGTGGACGACCGCTGGGGCAGGCTGAACATCACTCGGTTGCAGTAGGGATACCCCTCCCCCTAAATGTTGCAAAGTTCAACAGACGGAACTTAGGTCCGGATCAGGGTCCCTCCCGTACATGGGGACGATTGCGTCCTGGACTGAGCTGCACCTGCAGAATAGCGAGTTGCGCGATGTAACACGCAATCCTGGACTAGGAGGCTGGGAAAGTTTGAGGAGCGCTCCGCAGCGCCGTGCATACCTCAGCGGCTAAAGCCGCTTTTCCTTCCGGTGATTGGCGGCATGGCTGAAGCCATGCCCTTCCGGTTGATTCGTGCCAAGCATGGTTCTTTTGTGATCGGGCAGGCTTGTGCCGTTGGCCCTCGTGCTTCGAGTACAAGGGTCTCTCCACTGCGCCGACGATACAACCGTCTGCTTCGGTCGAGATGACAGTTCTTTGGTGGTTCTATGCGGGGCTGGGTGCGGGATTCGGTGTCTTTGGCTCCATCCAGAGCTTGCCGGCGAGTGCGAGCAGCAGGAGCATGCCGGTGCAAAGCGCAAACACGCGGCGGACGCTGGTGAAGTTGGCGAGGACGCCGGAGAGCAATAGGCCGGCGATCTGCGCGGTGAAGATGCAGGACATTACCGTGGAGCCGACGCGGCCCATGAGGGCCTGCGGTGTTTCCTGCTGGATCAGCGTCTGCGAGGGGACGATGATTCCGGCGCAGGCGACGCCTATCAGGAAGCAGCCGCCATAAAGTGACGGATTCCTGGGTAGAGCGGCCATGAGCAGCGTGCCGACGGCGATGCCGAGGAGGCCTCCGTAGACCTGGGCCGAGTTGGAGACACGTTTCGCGAGGGCGTTCAGGGCGTTGACGCCGATGAGCATGCCGACACCGATCAGCATGCTGCCGATTGTGAAGACCTTGATCGCGGCATGGAGGTCATCGCGGACGTAGACGGCGATGAGCGGGCCGAAGCAGCCCATGACGAACATGGCCGCCGCCAGCGCGACGATCACAAAGAGCAGGGCAGCATGATGCAGGATGAAGCCGGCGCCCTCGCGCATGTCGGTGAGGATGGTTCGGAGCCCACCTGAGGGAGCTTTCGCCGGACTGAGAATGGATTCTGGCGTGGCGGTCCCCAACTCTGCCCTCTTGATCACGAGGGGTATTGAAGCGAGCAGCGTGCCGGAAGCGAGAAAGCTGGCGGCATCAGCCCAGTAGCAGAATCTCGCGCCGAAGAGGCCGACGAGGGCACCGGCCGCAAAGGGGCCGATGATGCGCATGATGAAGAACGCCTGTTGCAGCAGCGCATTTGCAGAGCGGAGCCCGTGCAGTGGAACGATGGACCGGATGGCGACGCCCTGCGCCGGCGAGAAGAAGCTGGACACAATGCTGATGGCCGCCAGGACGAAGTAGAAGCCCGTAATGGAGTGAACGGTGAGCAACAGCAGACAGAGCGCGGCGCGCACGAAATCGCTGGCAACAAGGGTCGCCTTGATCGGCCAGCGGTCGACGAAGACGCCGCTGACCACACCAAGAACGGCGATGGGCAACAGGTAGGCGATCTGGAGGCCTGTGACCTGCCCCGCATTGCCGTGAAGCGTGAAGGTGATGACCTCGATCACGGCGAAGAGGGCCAGGAAATCGCCCAGAACGGAGACGATCTGGGCATACCACATGCGGCGCATGGGGAGGATGCGCAGAATGGCGCCCATGCTGAGCGGATCGGGCTGGACGGGAGACGGCAGGGGCAAGCCGTCGGAGGTTTCGGCTGGCGTTGCGGAGGCCTGTGTGCTCATGTGGAGCTCCGGGCGGGGAGTTGGTGGCAGGTGCTGAGGAAATGATACGGGGGTCGGCGGCGAAGCGGTCAGCGAAAAGCGGTTGGCGATGGAGTGGTTGGCGTTGAGATGAGTGGTGCCTGGGTCGACCAGGTGATTGCCGGATGGGCGGGGCTCATCGACAATGGCGGGGTACCCCGCTGGAAAAGTTGGGATGGATCATGCTGCTGAGGCTGAACATGTGTTCGGAGTTGCGTGACGGCCTGCCACTGTCCGTCCGTTGTGCGATCGCCAGTGTCCTGTGGCTTGGTTCGTTACGGTTGCTGGTGGGGTGCGGAGGAACGGCGACAACGCCCGTGGCGACGCCGGCGGTTGCGGCCCTGAGCGCGACGACGGTGAGCTTTCCGGCGGTCACCGCAGGAACCACAGGCGCGAGCAGCATTGTCACTTTGAGCAACACAGGCGGGCAGTCGTTGCTGCTGAGCAGCTATCTGCTGAGCGATACGGCCAACTACGCGGTGGCGACGAACTGCGGTAGGACCCTGGCAGCCGCCGCAAGCTGCGCCTTCACGCTGGTGTTCCAGCCCCAGAGCGCGAATGCTCTACCTGCCACATTGACCGTCACCGACAACAGCGGCGGCGTGAGCGGGGCGCAGCAGGTGGTTGGTCTGAATGGAACGGGTCTGCCCATCCCCCTGCCGCAGGCTTCGTTGCTGCCGGGAACCGCGACGTTTGGCTCTGTGAACGTGGGAGCTTTGAGTACGGCGCAGGCGTTCACCCTGCGGAACACGGGAAACGCGACGCTGGCGGTTGCCGGGATGGCATTGAGCGATACGGCTGACTTCCAAGTGACGAGCGGATGCGGGTCGACTCTGGCCGCGGGTGCAAGCTGTCCGCTTTCGGTGACGTTCAAGCCGGGCAAGGCGGGCGCGCTGACGGCTACCTTGACGGCTAGTGACAACAGCGGAGCCGTAAGCGGAACGCCGCAGGTGGTCCAGCTAAGCGGAACGGGTGTGGTTCCTCCAGCACCGCAAGCGGTGTTGATGCCGTCCGCGCTGAGCTTCCCCGACACGATGCAGACGGAGAGCGCCGCAGCGCAGACGGTCACCTTGCTGAACGGCGGCAATGCGGCGATGGCGCTGAGTCAGGTGGTATTGAGCGACACGGTGGATTTCACCCTCGGATCGAGCTGTGGAGCAACGGTAGCGGCGGGGGCTAGCTGCACGCTGACGGTGGGCTTCAC
Organism: uncultured Acidobacteriaceae bacterium; assembly: GCA_964243455.1. Taxonomy (GTDB): domain Bacteria; phylum Acidobacteriota; class Terriglobia; order Terriglobales; family Acidobacteriaceae; genus Granulicella. The sequence goes on along the minus strand of CAXTGN010000358.1, from coordinate 2,544 downwards.
GCCGCAGTCGGTGGCGTCGTTTGGGGCGACCCTGACCGTTACCGACAACAGTGGCATGACGTCGCAGCCCGCCAGCGGTACAGCGGTGCAGCAGACCGTCGCCATCAGCGGGAAAGGGATCGCGCTTACGCATCCCAACGCTGCGGTCTCTCCAGCGACGCTGGTGTTTCCGCGGACAGTGACCAATGCAAGCGCGCCGGCGCAGACGGTGACCTTGACAAACACAGGAACGGCTCTGCTCACGGTGAGCGGCGTGGCTGTAAGCGGGACGAGTGCAACGGCGTTTGTCGTGACGGGTGGCAACTGCCTGGGAACGCTCCCCCCGGGTGCGTCCTGCACGGAGACCGTGACGTACAGCCCGAAGCTGGCGAGTGCGGCCGACAGCGCGAGCCTCCTGTTCACCGACGATGCGTTGGGCCAGGCTGGGTCGACACAGAGCGTGGCATTGACGGGATCGGCGCTGGCTGAGGTGGATTCGGTGGAGAACTTTGGCGATTCGATCACCTGCGGTTTCTATGCGCAGCCGAACGATGGGACCGGGCTGGTGTACTCGCTGGAGGGCTACGCAGGGTTGTTTGACACCTACCTGGGCGTACCGGCGGGGAACTGGTGCCGCCAGGGGGACACGGCGGCGGACCTGTCGCGCCAGTGGGTGCCGTTCCACAGCACACCGACGAGCACGGATCATCAGCTGTATACGGTAATGATCGGCGCCAACGATGCCTACCGGTATGGGATCCCGCAGACCGCGTTGAGCACATATACGCAGGAGGTTGGGGCGGCACTGGCGTGGCTGGCCCTGCCCAACAGCGACAAGGTGCTGGCGAATGCTGCCACGCAGCAGACCGGGACCTGGAGCCCTGATGTCGGGTTTGGCCTGATCTCCAGCGACGCGCGCGCGAGCCTAAGTTTTAACGTGAACCAGGCGGTGGCCGGACGCAACCTGTACGTGGTTTACCACGTGTGGGCGTTGCCCTACGGGCAGGCAGGGAAGGCGTCGATCGCGGTAGATGGCGCCGTGCAGGCGACGGTAGAGGAGTCCCAGAACTCGGGCGCGTTTCTGCCCACGGAGAACGGGACGTATGACACGTATCTGGTCCAGACGGTGCCGCTGGGTGCGGCGGGACCGCATACGGTGACGTTCACGTCAGTGGGGCCGAGCGGGTCTGCGGTCGGGTTGCTGTGGGCGGGTGTGGCGCAGGCGGACTACCATGCCGTGGATGGAGCGCCACGTGTGCTGGTTGGGCTGATCACGAATTCTCCCTCGGGGAACCAGACCTATGCGGCGGATATTTTCAATCTGCAGCTGAAGAGCCTTGTGCCGGCGATGGCCGCAGATGGCATGAATCTGGTGATTGTGCCTACGGACCGGGTGTTGGATCCGGGCGGAGATTTTGTGGATCTGCTGCACCCGAACAATGCGGGGCATGCAAAGCTGGCCGCTGCGTTTGAGCAGTATCGCTGAGGCACACCGGGCGACGGGAGCAACTTGGCGAGCCGGAGCGGGTGGAGCTGCATCCTTAAAGGAATGAATGTCGCCGTTGCAAGCCCTGCTGAGAAACGCTCAGCGCGGCCAAACCTGATTCTGGGTATTTGCTGCATGAGCCTGCTGATCGTGGGCATGGACGTCACGATTGTGAACGTGGCGCTGCCCGCGATCCAGCGCGACCTGCACGCGACGCTCTCCGGCCTGCAGTGGGTCGTGGATGCGTACACCCTGGTGGTGGCAAGCCTGCTGATGTTCTCCGGATCTGTGAGCGATCGGGTGGGGCGGCGGCGGATTTTTCAGATCGGGCTGGTGATGTTTACGACGGGGTCGGTGCTCTGCTCGCTGGCGGGCAGTATTGGGCAACTGGTGGCGTTTCGCGCGGTGCAGGGGCTGGGCGCGTCGATGCTGAATCCCGTGGCGCTGTCGATCATTGCGCATGTGTTTCCGCAGCCCAAGGACCGGGCGCGAGCGGTGGGTATCTGGGGTGCGGTGGCGGGGGTGTCTCTGGCGCTGGGGCCGTTGCTGGGCGGAGCAGTGACGCAGACGATCGGCTGGCGGTCGATCTTCTGGATCAACCT
>CAXTGN010000358.1:0-467 GCA_964243455.1 uncultured Acidobacteriaceae bacterium | reverse complement strand
TGCCGATAGGGTTGGTGGCGGCCGTGCTGGCGGCGCTGTTTGTGCCGGAATCCAAGGCGGCGCGGGCGCGGGCATTTGATCCGGTTGGGCAGGCGCTGGTATTTGTGTTTCTGGTGGCCGTGACCTATGCGGTGATCGATGGACCGCACGCGGGTTGGGGGTCAGGGCAGACGATGGGGTTGTTTGCGCTGGCGGTGGCGAGTCTCGGAGGCTTTTTGTTCTATGAGGGGCGGCGGCGGGAGCCGTTGCTGGACCTGCGGTTCTTTCGCAGTGTGCCGTTCAGCACGGCGGCGGTGTTGGCGGTGTGTGCCTTCGCGTCGTTTGCGGGGTTTTTGTTTCTGAATGCGCTGTACCTGCAGCAGGTGCGTGGGTTCTCGGCGTTTCGCACGGGGCTGTATACCTTGCCGTTGGCCGTCATGCTGATGGTGTGCGCGCCGCTGTCAGGGCGCATGGTGGGCAGCATGGGG
>CAXTGN010000357.1:0-5736 GCA_964243455.1 uncultured Acidobacteriaceae bacterium | reverse complement strand
GGAATCACCAAGACGTGCACAGCTTCGGGCACGCCATCCTGCCGGTACTGCGTGATGGCCTGATTCCGGTAAAAGGCCACGCCATAACGAAGATCGCGCCGAACATCCAGCATCGCCACCGTGTGTACCTCCGGTGCCGTCGTGGCAATCTCGCGAGCCAACGGACGCGCCGAGTAGTTCAGATCCAGCAGATTGCCGTTCACGCCCAGAAGGAAGAACAGGCACCCGGCCAGCGGCACCAGCGTGATCGCACGCAGCTTCCGCACTCCGAACACGTTCACCACAATCATCACAGCCATGCCGGCCAGGATGCCGAGCGCTGCTGTCCACAGGAAAGTGCGCGGCCGTGGAACCAGCTTGGCGTAGACCATGTACTGCGGGCAGAGCAGCAGCACAAAGGTGAGAAATCCCGTGCATCCCGCATGCAGGTTTAGCAGCCAATCGGGCAGCCCGCGTCGTCGCACGCGGAACAGGTAGTCACCTGTCAGAATAGCGAGCGGTGGAATAGAGGGAAGAATATAGCCGGGGAGCTTGGAGCCGGAAAACGAGAAGAACACAATCGGAAACGCCGCCCACAGCACCAGAAACTCGGGAAACGCATCCCCCGCCCGGACATGCCCGATATAGCGGAGGGGATGCCGGCGCGCCTTCCACTCGGCAAAAGAGGTGACGATTGCATCCCACAACGCCCGGAACGCTACGGCGGTCCACGGCATCATGCCCAGAACCAGCACAACCCCATAAAAGTAGAACGGCTGGTGATGCTGGTACAGGTTGGTGGTGTATCGCTCCAAATTGTGTTGCAGGAAGAACTCGCGGAAGAAGCTGGGATTACGCCGCTGCACCTCGATGTACCAGGGCAGCACCATGGCCAGGTAGAGGATCACTCCGGGAATCCAGATCGTTCGTCGCAGCGCGGACCACTCTTTGCGCAGCCCCAGAAACGCAACAATGATCGCCAGCGCCATAAACGGCGCGATCGGGCCCTTGGCCAGGGTGGCAAATGCCCCGAAGAAGTACAGATCGAAAAGCCAGAACTTCTTCCCGGTCTCGTACCAGGCATACCAGCCCAGCATGCCCACGCAGAACGGCGCGGCCAGCTGCATGTCTGTGGACGCACCGCGCGCAAAACCCACGATGCCGACCGTGGAAGCCATGATCAGCGCAGCATCGAGATGGCCGCCCGGGCGAAAGCGCCGAAGATGAAGAAAAGCCAGGATCACCAGAAAGCCGGCGCCCGTCGCCGAGGGCAGCCGCGCCGACCAGTCCGAAACGCCGAACTCCTTGAAGAACCCCATCGCGCGCCAGTAGTACAGTGCCGGCTTCTCGAGCCAGGGCTTTCCGTAAAGGATCGGCGTAACCGTTCCGCCGACCAGGCACTCATAGGAGGCCTGGATGGCACGCGGGCGCAGACTGTGAGGCACGATATCCGCGTGTACCTCATGGCAGTCCGTCGAGTGCGCGGCCAGCATCTCGCGTGCGATCTGGGCATACCGCGGCTCGTCCGCCCCGACCAGCCCCACCTTATCCCCGCCAAAATACGGCACCAGCCCGAACAGCATGAAGTACGCCGTGACCGCGATCAGGATCGCAACTTCCAGGGCGGCACAGCCCACCCGCGTGCGGCGCAACTCTCCCAGCCAGGTGGTCAGCCCACCCGTTCCGGCCAGGGGCTCGGCAACACTTTTTGGGGTTTGAGTCACGATCACGGGTTCACCAATCGGCTCTGCGAACAACCTTCCAGGCAGGCGCCTCGTCCTGGCATTCCTTGATCCAAGGCGAGACCTAGCCTACCAGACCCTGCACAGGGGTCTGGGCGCGTAGGCATGCCGCCTGCAGAGCATCTTCCATCCGACGGACAGCCTCCTCCAGAGGGCCGGCCACCGTACATCCACTCGCATTTCTGTGGCCGCCGCCGCCAAACGCCTCCGCCACCTGAGCGACATTCACCGCTCCCTTGCTGCGTAAGCTGGCCCGCAGGAACTTCCCACCGGGAAGCTCGCGAAGCAGCGCTGCGGCGCGCACACCTTCCACGGCGATAATGTGCTGCACGATGCCTTCCGAGTCCTCGACGCCCGCCCCTGTTGTGTCCATATCGGAACGTGTCACCGCGCTCCAGGCGACCGGACCCTTCACATGCATGCCCCGCAGCACCGCCCCCAGCAGCCGCACCTTGCTCTCCCTCTGGGAGAAATACACGGCGTCGGAGATGCCGGCGGCATCGGCGCCCAGTTCTAGGAGATGCCGTGCCAGGTCAAAGGTCGCAGCCGTGGTGCTCGGCAGCGTAAAGCCGACCGTGTCGGTCAGCACGGCGGCGTAAAGACAGTTGGCCAATGATGGACTCAGGGGGACACCTGACGCAATCGCCAACTCATAAATCATCACGCCAACGGCGGGGGCGGTCGCTTCGATCCAGTTCACTGCAGCGTAAGTGGTGCCGCTGTGATGGTGGTCAATGTTCACCAGCAAAGCCGCTGGAAGCGCTGGAAATCCTGTGCGGGAAACGGAATCGCACTCCAGCACCATACCCACTTCGAACGTCTCTTTAGGCAATTTACTCAGGATGCGCTCGGCACCGGGCAGGGAAGCAAACGGGCGCGGAATGGGATCTGCAAAGCAAACGCTTACCTGCTTTCCCATGCTCTCCAGCCAATGCATCGTCCCAAGAGCCGATCCCACCGCGTCGCCATCGGGACGCGCATGGGAGGTGACCAGAAACGTCTGGTGCGCCCGCACCAGGGCTAGGAGATCGGCGATCGCCTGCTCGCGGCTCTCGAGCACAACGGGCTGCGTCTGGACTGGATGAAGGGTCGGCATGCCGCGCTAACGCGCTGCCCCCGGTTGATTTCCGCCCTTGCGCTGCAGGCGCGTGCGCTGCTTGTCGATTCGGCCCAGCAGAACACCCATGCGCTCACCGATCTTCTCGGAACGGTCGATGCCGAACGTTAGCTCCGGCACGTGGCGGACACCCATGCGGTCCCGGATCTCCGTGCGAATGTACGCGCGCGCGGCCATCAGCCCGTCCAGGGTTTTTTCTTCCTCAGCTTCGTCTCCCTGCACCGCGACAAGTACGCGGCAACTCTTGCCTCCCGGGGCAAGGATCACCTCGGTCACATGACACGGAGCGATGCGAGGATCTGAAAGTTCACCTTCCAGCATGGCGGTGATCTCATCCTGAAATGTACTTGCGACGCGGTCGCGATGTTGTTGGCGGGCTCTTTGTTCGGGCATCGTCGTAACGCTTTAGTTTAGCATCCAGCATGGCCGCGCTGCCGTTCCCGTCTGAGGAACTGCTTTGTATTGTCCATTCCAGGCTCAAAAGGCCATCGCCAGATTGCGCCTAATTACCCCGCGAAGTCGTACCATGGGAAGATTCTCCAGGTAGGAATCGAGACTGGCCCAATCCCCGTCCGTCCCTACGATCCGAGCCTAAATTCTGCGGTTTGAAGATTTTGCGCGATTAGACGGGGGAGGGGGTACCCTCCCACCCTAGCCCTCCGGCAACGTCACGTCTGCCTCGATAAGGCTGTCCAGGATCTCGCATCCGAGCCCGTTCGCCAGGCGCCGGGCCGCCGCCTCCACCTCACGCAGCTGTCCGCTCAGGTAAATTGCCGAACCGGAGATAGCCGCCACGCCCAGCGTTGCGCGGTTCCACACCAAAGCCTCATCCAGCTCGGCAACGGACACGTTGAACCCATGACGCAGCTTGTCCTTGAGCGACCGCACCACCTGGCGGCGGTCCTTGAGAGACTGCGCATGTTCAATGCCGAGCTCCAGCGTCAACTGCGCAACCGGCATGCAAGAGGCCTCCGAAGCGGGACCTCGCCGAGGCTCGCTCCTCCATACTGTATGTTGCTGATACACGGAGGACAACGTTGGCAGACAACCGCAGAACATTCCTGGCCAAGAGCTCGCTTGGCCTCGTAGGGGCAGCGATCGCCGGCGAGGCCAAAGCATCAGGGCGACGGCAGACCCCCCAAACGCCCGGCGCGCCACCAGCGTTTGGCACCGCACCCCCGGCCGGCCCCTCGGTGACCCCCGAAACGCTTCGCGAAGCCGAGAAGCTCGTCCGTGTCGAATACAGCGACGCTCACTTGGCGGAGGCCGCGGGGAACTGGCAACAGGCCATGGCTCCGCTGTGCGAGCGCCGTACCGGCCCGCGCAAGCTGCCGCTGGGCTACGACGACGTGCCTGCCACGGTGTGGAATCCCGAGATGAAGCCCTTCGGTCAGCCGTCCACTGGACGCGCCGGAGCCTTTCAGCCCAGCACACCGCCCTCCAGGCCGCTGCGCGACAGGGACGACGATATCGCGTTTAGTACCGTGGTGGAACTCTCCGGCTGGATCCGCGATCGGAAGCTTACCTCCGAGCGCCTGACGCGGATCTATCTCGAGCGGCTGAAGCGATTCGGGCCCAGGCTGAACTGCGTCATTACCCTCACGGAAGAACACGCACTGGGACAGGCACGCGCCGCGGACGCCGAGATCGCCGCGGGCAAGTACCGTGGCCCGCTGCACGGCATTCCCTGGGGGGCCAAGGACCTCCTCGACACGGCCGGCATCGCCACCACCTGGGGCGCCGAGCCCTTCCGCAACCGCATCCCCGCACAGGACGCCGCCGTGACAGCCAAGCTGAACGCGGCAGGTGCGGTGCTCGTTGCCAAGCTAAGCCTGGGTGCCCTGGCGCTCAACGATGTCTGGTTCGGCGGAGAAACGTTGAACCCCTGGCTGCTCGAGGAAGGCTCCTCCGGCTCCAGTGCCGGCCCGGGGTCCGCCGTGGCAGCCGGTCTCGTAGGCTTCGCCATCGGCTCGGAGACGCAGGGCTCCATCGTGTCGCCCTCCATGCGCTGCGGTGTGGAAGGTCTGCGGCCGACCTACGGCCGCGTCCCTCGCACGGGCGCCATGACGCTAAGCTGGACCTGCGACAAACTCGGGCCAATGGCCCGTGGCGTCGAGGATACGATCCTCGTGCTGCACGCGATCTCCGGCTTCGATCCAGGCGATAACGCCAGTGTCGATCTGCCGCTTGCTTTCGAGGGTGGACGAAGTGTCTCCGGCCTGAAGGTAGGCTACTTTCCCAAGTGGATGGGGGAAGCGCCCGCGACCTACGTCGATCGCCACGCGCTTGAAACGGTACGTCAGTTGGGCATGACGCCGGTCGAGGTCTCCCTGCCCGACTGGCCCTATGATTCGCTTAACGTCATCCTCTTCGCCGAGTCTGCGGCAGCCTTTGAGCAGATCACGCTAGATCACGAGGTGGACACGCTCAAGATGCAGGTGCCCGATGCGTGGCCGAACACCTTTCGTCAGTCAAGGTTCCTGAGTGCGGTGGACTTCGTCCAGGCCGATCGCCTGCGCCGCAAGGTAGCCACTGAGTTCGCGCGCGTGATGGAGGAAGTCGACCTGCTGCTGGTCCCCAGCCTGCGCGATGAGTTCCTGGTCATCACGAACTTCACCGGCCATCCCTCCCTGACGTTGCGTGCGGGCTTCGTGGAAGTGAGCGAAGCCCGCAGTGACTGGGCGCCTGATCCGAACAAACCGGTCCCGAAGTTCTCTTCACCCAGGCGCGTGCCACATGGGGTCACCCTGGTAGGGAAGCTGTTCGATGAGGGCACGATCGTATCGGCTGGCATGGCTCTGGAGAAGACCTTCGGTGTCAGCGGACAAAGGCCGCCTGGCTTTCAGGCCTGACCTGGGCCTCAGTACGCTCCGCTTCTGCGGACAACAGCGCCGAGGG
>CAXTGN010000356.1:486-5739 GCA_964243455.1 uncultured Acidobacteriaceae bacterium | reverse complement strand
GTTCGTGAAAGACTTCGGCGTGCTGGAAAGCCACGACCACGAGGGTGTGAACGCCGAGTTGAAGCACATCGCCGGGCTGACCGGCGTGGCGATCACACCGGGCCTGAACGCGGAGTTCACGGCGCGGTTGAACAAGCTGAGGGCCGTACCTGCGGCGCAGTTCGACGCCTACTACGTGGACGACATGAAGGCCATCCACAACAAGGATGAAGGCCTCTTCGTACAGGAATCCCAGGAAGGCTCGGCTCCGTACAAGGAGTTTGCTTACGGCACGGCCGTGCTCGTAAAGGGGCATCTCGGCTGGCTGAACACCATGTGAGCCATGGGCCGTCAAGGGCGTGGATCTAGGCTGTCGCCAGGGTCAATGTCTCGGTTCGGGCCTGGAAGGCGGCGAGGATCTCTGCAGTGGTACGGCGGGCTCCGGTTTGCAGGTATTCCATGGCGTTGAGAGAGGCCTTGTGGGCGGCCTCGGAGGAGCCTATGACGCAGTCCTCGACAACCCGGGTGTAGTAGTCGCTCTGGTGAGCGTCGACGAAGGTGTAGTGAACGCAGACGTCGGTGAGGCCGCCGATGAGGATGAGGGTCTGCGCTCTGAGACCTTTCAGCAGGATCTCGAAATCGGTGCCAAAGAAAGCCGAGTACCGGCGCTTCTTGATCCAGTAGTCCTCTTGGGGACGGAAGCCAATCTTGTCGGAGATAGCGTTGTAGGGAGCAGTCTCAATGCAATGAATGTCTTCTGCGCCATCGAGTTCGCGGCCGAAATCGACGAGATTGGGGCGGTGGCACTCCTGGATGAAGACGACGGGAATCAGCGCTGTACGGGCGGCCGCGATGAGCGCGCGGGCGTTGCCGAGGGTGTCGACGGGATTGGGCATGAGAGGGATAGGCATGGTGCCCGGCGGGCCTGCGGCCTCCTGGATGTCAATCACGATGAGAGCGGGGTTCCCGACGATCATCTCCTGCTTCATAGCTGAGCTGTCCTTTCCAACTGGGTACAAGGCGTGATGGTATGCGCGCCCGCTGCAACGCGGCGTGGTAGAGGGGATGCCTATCGCCGGGATTTGCGTTTGACGTGAGGGCTCAGCAAGCTACGTTGGTGGTGGTAGAAGGACGGCAGTGCTCTAAGGAGCGCTTGGTCCGTGCACCATTGCGGGCTGATGAGGCAAGCCCTTTGACGTGGCGTACGGCGGAGGACCGAAACGTACCCGCTCCGGAAACACCTTCTGCGGCGAGCGGACGAGTTGTGCACTGGCCCGCACCCTGGGTCTTCGCCGTGCTGGCGCTGGTGAACGGCGTGTTCCAGAGCTACCTCGTGACGCCGTTGCCCTACCTGCTGCGTGGAGCGGGATACTCGGTGGACCGGATTGGGTCCATGGTGGCCTTTGCGCTGCTGCCGATGACGATCTACTTCCTGTGGAGCCCGCTCCTGGATGTCTGGTTGCGGCGGCGGACGTGGATCGTGCTGCTGGCCGGGGTAAGCGGCCTCATGCTGGTAGGCGCGTTGCCGCTGCTGGCAAGGCACACGAACGCGGCCATGTGGCTGCTGTTTGCGGGCTATGCGGTAAGTCTAATGACGAACTCCGCCGCGGGCGGGCTCCTGGCGGTGACGCAGGATGGTGAGGGCAAAGGGCGGGCCGGGGCCTGGATGCAGGGTGGCGGCCTGGCGGCGACGGCGCTGGGCGGAGCGGCCTTGCTGTGGTGCTCGAAGCATCTGCCCATGGCAGTGGCGGGCGGTGTTGCCGGGGTGATGGTGGCCGTACCGGCGCTCATCGTCCTGACGGTGCCTGAGGCCGCGCCGGCTCGTGAGGGCTTCGGGGCCAAGTGCCGGGCGGTGGCATCGGAGATTCGGGAGGCGCTGTTTTCCTGGAAGGCGGTGCCGGGGGTGCTGTTGCTGATGGCGCCGGTGGGCTCCGGGGCGGCGCAGAGCCTGTTTGTGGCGATGGCGCCCGAGTACGGCGTGGGGGTGCGGGGGGTGATGCTGCTGAATGGGGTACTGGGTGGGGTCTTGACGATGCTGGGAGCGCTCGCGGTGGCGGTGCTGCCGGCGCGGTGGGATCGGCGGGTGGCCTACGCGATTGCGGGCGCTGTGTGCGGGTGTGTGGGCGTGGCCATCGCCGTGGCGCCGATGACGCCGGCGGTGTACTTCGTGGGCGTGGGGGCGTACCTGCTGACGGTGGGCGTCTGCTACGCGTACTTCCTGGGCGTGGTGCTGCAGACCATGGGCGCGGCCGCGGGCAGCGCGAGCACCCGGTTCACGCTGCTGGTCTCGCTGGGAAATCTGCCGATTGTGTACATGGTGCGCGTGGAGGCGTGGGGCTACGGCCACTTTGGCGCGCGCGGCGTGCCCGCGCTGGACGCGGTGGGCAATCTGCTGGTTGCGGTTGCCGTGGGGCTATGCCTCGGGCTGCCGCTCTTGCGGCGCCCGCGTCGGGGGCTTCCGACGGGAGTTGTCGGGGAGCTGGCCCTGGGTAAGGAGCTGTAGGGTAGCCCCCCTACTCCCCACTTTTGCGTAAGATCCTCGTTTTGTTGCACATATCCGGACAATCATGCACCAGCGGAAGGTGCGTGTCATTAAAGATCGTGCCGGACGTAGCCGAAAACTGCTGCTTGCAGGTCTTCTCAAGGCACTGATAAATCCGGGTCCGCTTGTTCTTGGAAGGCGTCTTGCGCGTAATTTTGCTGACCTGAGAGCAGCCGCACATCGTGCACCGAACTACACCATCAGGCCACCGCTGACCCTCAAGGAAAGCTAAGCAATCGTCTTCGGTTCCGAGTTCGCGGGTTACAGCCTCCCTGAGGTGGCCTGAGGGGCGAGACGCAGATTCCCTTCGGGAATGACAACCAAGGTGGACTTCCTTCGGGAAGGATGACACTCAACTCGGCGAGGGTGCATTCTAGAGTGTCTGAGGCTTCACCTGCGTGACTCCGTTCGTTGGCGCTTTGAGTTGTTCGCCGGATGGACCCACGTCTCAGCGTGCGAGAGGTGGGTCCACCACCCAGGATGCTCTCTGGCTTAGGCCAGAAAGGTGCTGCTCATATCGCCATCGGCACCGATCCAGAAGACTTCCAGGATGTCGGAAACGCGCGCGGTGGCTGCCAGTGGAGACGCTGCTCTGACAGAGTTGGGCCCGTTGATGCGCAGTGGCGGATGCCAGGATCCTCCATCGATCCCATCATCGCGCCAGGCGTTCCAGACGGCGCCTTCGGTCCCGACCCAGAACACATCTTCGCGGGACGGCGTGCGGGCGATCACGGCCAGGCCGGAGTCGGCGCGGACAGAGCCTGGGTGGGCGATGGCGAACTGGCTGTGCCATGCGCCGTTGTCGACGGTGTCGTTGCGCCAGTTGCTGCTGACATCGCCGACAGCGCCGATCCAGAAAACCTCCTCCTGCTGAGGAGTGCGGGCGAGCACGGCGAGAGGTGATCCGGCGCGGACGGAACCTGGGTTGGCGATGGCGAACTGGGTGTGCCAGGCGCCGCCGTCGGTGTTGTCGTTGCGCCAGTTGCTGCTGACATCGCCGTCGGTGCCGATCCAGAAGGCTTCCAGCTGTTGCGGTATGCGGGCGAGCGCGGCAAGGGGAGAGCCTGCGCGAGCGGAGCCAGGGTTGGCCAGGGCGAACTGGGCGTGCCAGTTGCCGCTGTCGATGTTGTCGTTGCGCCAATTACTGCTGACGTCGCCGTCGGCGCCGATCCAGAAGACGTCTTCCTGCTGCGGGAAGCGCGCCAGGGCGGCGACGGGGGAGTCGGCGCGGACGGTGTTTGCGCCGGCGATGGCGAACTGGGCATGCCAGGCGCCGTTATCGGCACCGTCATTGCGCCAGTTGCTGCTGATGTCCCCGCTTGTGCTGTTCCAGAAGAGTTCTTCCTGCTGTGGCGTCCGGTTGAGCACGGCGAAGCTGGAAGTGCCCGCGACCGAGGCCGGATTGGCGACGCTGAACTGGGTAGGCCAGATGGGCCAGGGGTTGTCGGGATTTGCGCCCGCGATCGAGGAGACCTGGTCTTCGGGGTAGTTGAGGGCGAGCGAAGCCTTGAACGAGGGGAAGGGGTCGCGTTGGAGGTCACCCGTGAGGTTCTTGTAGACCCCGCGAAGGCAGGAGGACGCCAGCGATGGGCCTGGCGCGGCCGCGACGATGGCATGCAGGGAGTGCGACCGTTGTACCTGCAGCCAGTAGAGAAAGAGCATGGCGCACCCGGTCGCGGGGTCGATGCCGTGGTCGTACTCGAGCGTGTTGTTCACGAAGTCGGCACGTGAGCCGTAGTTTGTGGTGCCGATGACCTGCGTGGAGGAGGGATTGGTGGTGGGCAGGGAGCTGTTGAGCCAGGAAGGGGAGATCGCGTAGCCTGGCTCGCTTGTGCCCAAGCCTTCCAGGGTAAGGAATTGCTGCGCAAGAAAGCGGGAAAGACCTTCGCCGCAACTCTGCTCATTGGAGTGATCCGGCGCAAACCAACCCTTGTTCTGGGAGTCCATGAGCATCTCGGTCACTTCAGAGACCATGAGGTAGCGGCAGTAGTTCACATCATTGCTTCCGGGCTTCAGCGTCAGTGGCGGTCCCCATCCCGCCCCGCCCGAAGCGTTCGCCACCTGCACGCTGATGGGCAGCGTGAAGGGCAGGGCGACACCGTCGAACCAGCCGGACATGAGGGTGTAGTCACTCTCGGCGAATCCGATCAGAGCGTTTGTGCGATCGGGTTCGAGCCCGGCCGGATTGGTGGAGGTCTTTTGCAGCGCGTCGTCGTAGGAGAAAGCGTAGTGAGTCGTGATCCCACCATTGGTGAGACCCGTCGTGATGAATGCCATGCGCCACCTCAAAGGGGCTCTGTGATCGCGGCGGATCACGCTGTGACTCTTGTGCCCCATCAGCTATAGCGGGGATTGCCGAGAAGAGAGGCCAATGCAGAGGAAATTCGAGAAGCAGCGTATGACTGTCGTTTGCGGTCTTGGCTGGGCGCATGGAGTCAGGTGGTGGGGCGTAGCCGGGCGCGGGTTGGGTGGCGTACACTCGCCATCGCTTCTCGATGAGCTTTCCCTCGGGTCCCTGATTCCTGCTGCGTTCTGACGCCCGGGAGCGTGGGCCTGTGCAGAGTGCCTATTTTGATCTCCCCAGGAGGAAGATGTGCGGTATCCCTCGATGAAATGCAGGATGGCAGGAACGACCGTGGCGGCGGTGTTGGCGCTGTCGGTTTCGGCGACGATGAAGGCTCAGACTGCGGGAGCGGCTGCGGCCGGTAAGGCCCTCGCGCCCGCGACGCGGT
>CAXTGN010000356.1:0-476 GCA_964243455.1 uncultured Acidobacteriaceae bacterium | reverse complement strand
CAAATGGATCGGTGGCGCAGGCCATTTCTCTGCTGGAGCAGGGCAAGCGCAAGGCGGCTGAGTTGATCGGTCTTATGGAGTTGACGCCGCAGGCGGTGTGGCTGACTGGGGGGACGCCGGCGCAGGTGCAGGCGAACGTGTCGGAGGTGATGAAGGAGGCGAAGCGGGCGGGCGAGGTGCCGGTGTTTGTGCTGTACAACATCCCGGGCCGGGACTGCGGGAGCTACTCGGCGGGCGGGGCGGAGGGCACGGCGGCGTACGAGGCGTGGATCGACGGCGTGGTGCAGGGGATCGGCGGGCGGAAGGCGGTGATCGCGCTGGAACCGGATGCACTGGCGAACCTGCCGAGCGATTGCGGGTATCCGGCAACGGTGGATGTGGTGCAGGCGACGGCAGACCGGTATACGCAGATCAACTATGGGGTGACCGCGCTGGAAGCGGGCTCAAAGACGAGCGTGTACCTGGATGCAGGCAAC
>CAXTGN010000355.1:0-5753 GCA_964243455.1 uncultured Acidobacteriaceae bacterium | reverse complement strand
TCTTTAGCCCACTCGGTGTTCGGAAGACCCCCGATGCAAACGAACAGGTGGTGAGTGTTCACCACCTCATCTGTTCCCTTATTGACATCCAGGATAGAAATCGAGTCGAGTGCCGATCCTCCGTACAGTCCGGTAACCACTGCACCTGGCAGAACCCGGATGTTAGGTGTCAAATTGATTTTCTCCACAAGGTATTGTGAGAGGGAGGCCGCAAGCGACTCTCCGCGTAACAACATGGTCACATGGGAAGCGAACTGGGAAAGATGAGCTGCAGCTTGGCCGGCAGAGTTCCCGCCGCCCACGATATAGACATGCTCTCCCATGCACATAGAGGCCTCGCTGACGCCTGCCCCGTAGTAAACGCCAGCGCCGAGAAAGCGATCCTCGTCCTGGAGCTCCAGACGGCGATAGTCAACGCCTGTCGCGCATATGTTTGTCTTGGCAATGAGTTTGCCACCGCCGGCCAAATCGACAACGATTCGTCCGTCAGCAAACTCCGCTCTTATGCCCTCTCGAACCAGAAGAATTTCAGCTCCGAAATGCACCGCTTGCTGGCGCGCCCTCTCTGCAAGATCCGCCCCGCTGATCCCGCCGGGAAAACCAAGATAGTTCTCGATCTTTGAACTCGTCCCGGCCTGGCCACCAATCGCTGACTTTTCTATCAGGACACACTTCAGTCCTTCGGATGCAGCATATACGGCGGCGCTTAGGCCTCCTGGCCCAGCCCCGTAGATGGAAACATCGTACTCCTTATGGACGGGTTGCGTGACCCATCCTAATCTGTCGGCTAACGAACGCGTTGTCGGAGCCTCCAGGCGTGTTCCATCAGAGAAGAGACATACTGGAAGCCGCCTGTCTCGAAGATTATCGACGCCTGCGAGGGTTCGCGCTTCTTGATCGGTTTGCAGTTCGATCCAGTCGAACGGGACGACGCTCCGCTGGAGGAAGTCGCGTATCGCATAGGCTGCCGGGGAATGCTTTACTCCGAACAGCTTCACTGACTTCAAACCTCGATCGATGTAGATGTCTGCCATAGAACTGTCCCTCCCTGCCGTTCAACGCCTTTTTGAACGACCGAGGCCCTGACCATAGCTCATCAAACGTTCACCACGGTTGAGCTCAGTGTGATTCCAGAGTTCCAAGGCTTCGCTCAAGCCCTGTTTCTTAGAAAGTTCCCGAGCAAGAGAGAAAGCGTTTGCGATCCCCTTGGAAGTACTTGCTGCCGTATGGGGACGGATCACAAATGATGCATCTCCCATCAAGATGGTTCGCTCGAAAACGAGTTGAGGACAGGCCAAGTCCATGATCGCTTGTACGAACGGCTCCTTTGTGGCCCCCACTAGCTCCCTGAAAGCCGGTGGGAGAGTTCGTTCTGCAATATCACGTTGCTTTCTTTCCTGCTTCGGGTCAAGCGCTCCGGGCGGAATCGCGTATGCCCTTCTGACGCCCTCCGCGTCCGTCAGTAGCGGACCCAACTCGGCTTCCGTGAGGTTCCAATACCAGACCCAGTTCAATCTCCGCTGCCCAACATCTGTCCTTCCACCTTCGCTCGGTATCAAGTAACAGAGGATGTGGCTCTCCGCCATCCTGAAAAACGTGAAGTTGTCGTCGAAAACGCTGATCAGGTCTGCTGACACTCCGCTCTCCGGAACGACACCTCTCCAAGCCACATAGCCCGCATATTCTGGTCGAATCTTTGGCAGCACTAGCCCCCGAACACTCGACCGGAAACCATCGGCGGCTATCAGGAGATCGGAATTGATTCCGATGCCGCTCTTGAAGCACGAGGTGACCGCAACACTGCTTTGCTGCATACTTTCGAATTCTTGATCAAGATGGTAGTTCTTTTCAGGAAAGCTTCGCTCGAACCAAGCGTAGAGAAGGCCCCAAGACGTCATGAGTTGAGGCATCCTGTCGAACGAAATGGTCGACCCATGACGATCTAGATACTTCCGATGGGTCAGCATGACCCCAACATCTTGGTCGTCCTTAGCTCCGCAAAGGCGGAGCAACTCTAGAGTCTCCTGTTGCATGACTATTCCGGCCCCCCGATCGGAGAGCCCTTTTGGACTCCGCTCATAGACATCTACTTCCCACCCGATTGCGCGAAGCAGGATACCTGTGGCCAGACCGGTGAGGGAGCCGCCCACAACCGTAGCTCGTTTCATCTGGCCCTCCTTCAGATTTCGCATACACCGTTTTGACAGTGGCCACTTGCATCTTGAATCTTCAGGATTGCTGTGGCGAGTAACTCCTCATTCTGGGCTCCACTTGCCAAAACATGTCCACTGAGCGAAATCTGCGGTACGCCGCGGACTCCGGCTGAAACCCTCCGCTCCTCATCCTTCACTTCAGCCACGAGTTCCGGGTGATCTAGGTCTTCTGGGCCCGCGATGGAAGAGACGCCGAACTCCCGAGCGACGCTTAGCAGCACCGTCGGATCACCCACATCCTCGCCGTAGATGAAATATGCCTGGAATAGGCGTTCCGCAACTTTATCCTGGATTTCCAGACCATCCTTCAAGGCTGAGAAGAGTAGGACGTGGCCACGAAACGTATTTGGAGTCCGCTTCATCCGCTCATGATGAAAAGGAATGCCTACCTCCGCGCCTGCAGCCGAGACCTGAGCATCCAGCGCTTGAGACCGCTCCCAACTTCCAAACTTCGCCGAACGGTAAGCTCGACGATCAAGACCTCGAACGGGCATCTCCGCATTGAGTTCAAAGGGTAGCCAATGTATTTTCAGGTCCTTTCCAAGAAGGACTGCCGCTTTCTCCACGCGCCGCTTTGCCACATAGCACCAAGGACAAATCAGGTCAGAAATCATGTGCACGATGAGGCGGTTGGCCTGGTCTGTGCCTACGTCAGGATGGCTTATCATGAATGCCCCTTTGCTGAATGCTCGACCCAATTGAGTCCTTGTCTCCTTCGACAAGCCTGCGACAGCCAAGCACGTGTTGCTGAGCCTTGATAATCCAAGTTCGCAATCGGCTTGAGTCTTGAGTATGGACCCGCTCTTTCATATTGCTTCGACCCGATAGGGTTGAAGAAGAACGACCAAATAGGTGTGGCTGGAGCTTAGCTCCTCGCGGGGTCTGGGCCATCCAGAATCCGTGTCTTATGCCTCGATAGCAGCACTGGCCGGGACGCGGTTCACTCGAAAGGGTTGTGGTAAAGGACAGCTTTAGGGTTTAGGCATTTGGCCGGCAAATGCATTAGGCTTGAGATGCGGGGAGAACGCTTGGACCATCAAGCAGGTTATTTCATTTGTGTTTGAGCCAACATTCTCTTGTCCATAACTCAAATCACATCATGAACCTGAGGGAACCAATGTCAAAGCACACTGAATTGATCGAGCGCCAAACAGCACCTCTGGCTGTTCCCTCTGACATTAAGGGTCAGGCAGAGAGGGATATAAGTGGCGGATTGAATGCTTTGCTCGCCGACGTCTTTTGTCTCTATCTTAAGACGAAAAACTTTCACTGGCATATGAGCGGTCCTCACTTCCGCGATTACCACCTCTTGCTGGATGATCATGGAGACCAGCTTTTTGCGATGACCGACGACCTGGCGGAGCGGGTTCGGAAGATCGGCGGCTTGACCATCCGCTCCATCGGACACATCGCCCGCCTCCAACGCATTCCGGATAACGATGCTGAGTATGTCACTCCAAAAGACATGCTAAGCGAGCTTCACGAGAATGAGAAGGCTCTCGTGTTGTCTATGCTTGCTGTGCACTCACTGTGTGAAGACGATGGAGATGTCGCTACGGCGAGCCTGCTCGAGAACTTCATTGATCAGACGCAGCGTCGCAGCTGGTTCCTTTTTGAAGCTACGCGAGGCTGACAACCGATCGGCAACAGGACTAGGCAACAGCGCGACGGCGGTACGGAACCTGCCGAGACAGTTGACCTCGTGGCCCCAGCGCTCTCATGGACAGATTATCTAACCCCGTAGCTGATTTGGTCCAATAAAGTCTTCCTGACCAAGAATGGCACAACCCGAGCTTCCGATTGTGTCAAGCGGTTCCAATCACCGACGACGATCCTGAAGAGAGCACTCACATGGCACGCTTATTCGAACCTCTGGAATTACGCAGCATCACGCTACCAAATCGCGTCATGATCTCGCCGATGTGCATGTATTCCGCGGAAGACGGGATGGCTAACGATTTTCACGTCGTACATCTTGGTCAGTATGCTCTGGGTGGCGCAGGCCTCGTCATGCTAGAAGCGACAGCCGTCGAGCCACGGGGGAGGATCACTTACGGAGACCTTGGACTGTGGTCCGACGAACATGTCCCGCGGCTTGCTCATATTGCGTCTTTTCTCAAGTCGCACGGGTCTGTTCCGGCAATCCAATTAGCTCACGCTGGACGCAAGGCGAGCATGCAGCGTCCTTGGGAGGGGGACGGCCCGTTGACTGAGAAACAGTTCAGCGCTGGGGAGACCGCATGGCCGATTGCCGGGCCAAGCGCGCTTGCTTTCAATGAAGGCTGGTTACTCCCTCACGAGCTTTCGGTAGTTGAGCTGCAGGAATTAAAGTCAAATTACGTAAGTGCTGTTCATAGGGCCGCAGAAGCCGGCTTTGAGGTTATTGAAATGCACGCTGCTCACGGTTATCTCTTGAGCAGTTTTCTATCTCCTCTAAGTAATCAGCGAACTGACGATTACGGCGGCAGCCGCGAGGCGCGATTCAGGTTACCTCTCCAGATTGCTGAGGCAATGCGTGCAGCTTGGCCAAAGCACTTACCGATGTTTGTGCGCGTTTCAGCTGTGGACTACGTAGAGGGGGGGGTGACAATCGAAGACACTGTCGAATTCTCAAAACTTCTCAAAGCAATCAACATCGACCTAGTCGATTGCTCTTCCGGAGGTGTTTCACCGCATGGTATCCCGCCGCGCGCATACGGATTTCAAGTTCCATTCGCCGCACGTATACGCCATGACGCTGACATGGCAACTGCGGCGGTCGGTCTCATCACTAGGCCGGAGCAGGCGGAGCAAATTCTGGAATGCGGACAAGCAGACCTTATCGCAATTGGGCGCGAAGCTCTCGTAGACCCCCACTGGGCGTTGCGCGCGAGGTCGGTGCTCCTTGAAACGGGCTCAGACCGCTTCGAGGGCTGGCCAAAGCAGTACCAGGTGTGGCTGTCGAAACGCGCTCGCGTTATCCGTGGACTTGATGCACCGGCTAGATGACGCCGAGGAGCGGCAATGTTGGTGCTTGACGTCATTGTTTGTTTCCGCAGAGACGAGTTGATGAGCAGATGAGCCAGCAATCAGCGGTAGAATTAGCAGCTACGCCACGATTGACGCAGAGGACCACCCTTGCGATGGCATTTGCCTGTGGCGTCGCGGTTGCCAACATCTACTACAACCAACCGATGCTTGGCATCATAGGCCGTGAGTTCGCGGCGTCGATGATCCTGATTGGATTCATCCCTACAGCTACGCAGCTTGGCTACGCGATCGGTCTAGCTCTCCTCGTTCCACTGGGCGATCTGATTGAGCGGCGACTCCTTATTGTTATTCAGTTTCTGTCGCTTAGCGTAACGCTGTTGTTAACTGCTTTCTCTCCTAACGCGTGGGTTCTTGTCGCTGCGTCCTTTCTCGTGGGTATAGCTTCATCGGTTGCACAACAGATTGTTCCATTCGCAGCTTTGCTGGCTGTCGAGCAGAAGCGAGGTCCACGATAGGAACCGTTATGGGCGGCCTACTCTCCTTTTTGGGCGAGCTCTCGCCGGCACGATT
>CAXTGN010000354.1:5440-5760 GCA_964243455.1 uncultured Acidobacteriaceae bacterium | reverse complement strand
CTGGGACATCTGTCGCGCCGCTCCGGATGCTGTTGCCCTCGAACGCATGCGAACGTTGCCGTTTCCTCAGAGCGATCCCGTGACGGGTGCCGCGGGCGAACTGACAGATGCGTGGCGTAGCTAAACTCCGTCGCATGGAAAGGGAAGCCGAAGCGGCCCTCACGGCAGGGGACGCTCCGGCATCCCTCTTCGTATGCAGTTGACCTCCGCCGATCGTCTCTTCGTGCTCACCGGTGCGGGCGGCCTCGTCGAGGTCCAGGCTACCGCCGAGGCTGCCCCCTTCACGGAGGAGCAACTCGGCGCCATGTTGGCCCTCGCCC
>CAXTGN010000354.1:1629-5430 GCA_964243455.1 uncultured Acidobacteriaceae bacterium | reverse complement strand
TCACCGGTGCCGGCATCTCCGTGGAAAGTGGACTCGCCACCTTTCGTGGCAATGGCGGCCTCTGGAACGGCTATCGTGTTGATCAGGTTGCCACGCCCGAAGCCTGGGCTGCTGATCCGGCGTTGGTTTGGCACTTCTACGCCAGCCGTCGTGGCGAGGCGCGTACCGCAGAGCCCAACGCCGCGCATCACGCGCTAGCAGCAGTCGAGGGGCAACTGGGAGACCGCTTCTTCCTCGTCACCCAGAACGTCGACGATCTCCATGAGCGCGCCGGTTCACAACGCGTCCATCACATGCACGGCACGCTCTCCCAATCGCGCTGCGTGGATTGCGGCGTTCCGTTTCCCGATGCCGTGCTTCATCTCGATCCCGCCCATCTTCCCACCTGCACCGACTGCGGCGCTCCCGTACGTCCGCACATCGTCTGGTTCGGCGAGGTGCCGCTCGATCTCGACGGCATCTTCGCTCAGCTGGAGGGAGCGACGGTGCTGCTCGTCATCGGCACCTCCGGGGCGGTCTACCCTGCTGCCGCCTTCGTTCAGATCGCACGCGGGCGCGGCATTCGCACGGTCTACGTTGGCCCTGAAGAGCCATTGAACGCCAGCGCCTTCGACGAGATCCTGCTCGGACCTGCCACGGAGGTTGTTCCGCGGCTGCTGGCGAACGGCGTGCGACGTGCACCTTAACGCGAACGTGTTTGCAGTTTGCCGCGTGTCGTTGCGATGACCACCACACTCACCAGGATCAACAACGTCCCAAGCACGGTGCGCAGCCCCAACGACTCCCCGCCAAGCAGATACCCAACCAGCACCGCGATCACCGGATTGACATAGGCATACGTCCCTACCTTGGTCGGCGACTCGCGATGCAGCAGCCATACATAGGCCGTAAAGCCAACGATCGAACCCGCGACGATGAGGTACGCGAGGGCAATCCACGCCTGGCGCGAGATCTGGCTCGCATGGAAGCCGGTCAGCTCTCCACTGGCTGCGGTCGTGATGGCCAGCAGCGAGCCGCCTGCGACCATCTGCGTAGCCGAGCTCATCACCTTCGACGACGGCAGCGGCAGCTTGCTCGTTAACACGGAAGCAAGCGCCCAGAACATGGACGCAGCGATCAGCGCGCATGCGCCAGCGGTGTTCACCGCCATGCCGCCGACATCCAGCAATCGGCTCATCAGTACAGCTACACCCGCGATCCCAATAAACAGGGCCACACTGAGCCGCCAGGTCAGCTTCAACGTGCGCAGGATGAGGATCTCTGCCACCGTGATAAAAACGGGAATCGTCGCCATCATCACCGCAGCAACGCCGGAGGGCACGCGCTTTTCCGCCCAGAACAGCAGCCCGTAGTCGCCGACAAAGATCAGCGCCCCAAGCAGAAACGAGGAGCGCCACTCGCGCACGCTGGGCCACGGCTCGCCCTTTGCGAGCATGAAGCCGAACAGGACCAGTCCTGCCGTGAGAAAGCGCATCGTGGCCAGCAGCAACGGCGGCACCTCGCGCACTCCAACGCGAATGGCCAGAAACGTCGATCCCCAGACGATGTAAATGATCGCGAACGCCAGCAGCATCTTCCACGTGGGCTCACGCGTGCCTTGGCTGATATCGTTCCTGGATAGCAACGAACCCACTCCGCGTGTCACGAGATAGCCGAGAGTAGCACGCTGTTTCGTCACCCTAGCGCAACGGAAGCCCGGCAACCAAAGCCGATGCCGCCGCGAACGTCATTACCTTTCTGCCAAGATGAAGCGCTCCAAAAGGAGGGTTTGCTGTCTCGTCACGGCATTTCGCGTCGCTGTGAGCTCACCGTTTGCCTCGGCTGGGGAGCGCGCGTGACATCGCCCTGCCATGCGGCTTACGCTGGTAAGCCATGAGCCCGCTCGATCGCCGCCGCTTTCTGAAAACCTCCGCCGCCGCCGCCGCTCTCACGACCCCGGCCCTTCGCGCGCTCGCCCAGGCCCGGCCCAACGCCGCCCCGCTCACGCTGCACCCAGAACGCAACGGCCCGGAGGTCCCGGCCAGCTTCATCGGCCTCAGCTACGAGATCGAGCAGCTCGCCGACCCCAACTTCTTCTCCCCCGCCAGCATCGGCCTCATCGCCCGCTTCCGTGAGCTCACGCCCAATGGCGTCCTTCGCCTCGGGGGCAACACCTCGGACGTGGGCTGGTGGAAGCCCAACGCGGCCAGCACCCAGCCGCCACTGCCTCCCAACGTCGTCGCCTCCGTCGAGCCCGGCACCAAGCCCTTCCAGCAGCTCGCCTACCCCGTCACGCCTGAAGCCGTAAAGAATCTGCGCGCCTTCCTCGACGCCACCGGCTGGACCTGCCTCTATGGCATCAACCTCGCTACCAACACCCCGGAGCGCGGCGCCGACGAAGCTGCCTTCGTCTTCGCCACGCTTGGCGCCAAACTGGAGTACTTCCAGCTAGGCAACGAGCCCGATCTTTTTCAACACCGCTTCCGCGATCCCAAGACATGGAGCGTCGATCGCTATCTCGACGACTGGCTTGCCATGGCGAACGGTATCCGCGCCCGCGTGCCCAAGGCGCGCTTTGGCCTGCCCGACACTGCTGGCGATCCCACCTGGAGCTCCCGCATCGCGGAGCGTCTCAGCGGCATGCCGCCCGCCGGGACCGCGCAGCCTAACGGGCAGGGGAGCCGTCCCAACATCGCCGCCGTCACGCACCACTACTACTTCGGTGGCCCGCCCACCAACCCAGACATCAGCATCCCGCGCATCCTCAAGACCGATCCCAAGGTCGCCAAGGTCGCTGCGACCACCCGCGACGCCGCCGAGAAGCTCGGCTGCGTGTATCGCATGTCCGAAGGCAACACCTGCTACCAGGGCGGCAAACCGAACGTCTCTGACGTGCTCGCCGCCGCTCTCTGGGCCGCGGACTACGCGCTCTCGCTCGCCAACTTCGGTTACGGCGGGATCAATCTCCACGGCGGCGGCGGCAAGGCGGTCGGCAACTCGCTCGGCAGCCGCATGCCCGGTGAATCGCTCCTGAAACCGGACGAGGCGCCGCACCCCCGCCCGTTCTACACGCCGGTTGCCGACATGAACGGCACCTACGTCGCGGAGCCCGACTTCCGCGGCCTCCAGTTCGCCGGACGCTTCGCCGGAGCCACCATGCTCCCGCTCGACTTCGATCCTGGCTCGGCCAATGCGACAGCCTACGCCGCCAAGCTCCCCACCGGCCAGCTCATGGTCGCGGTCATCAACAAGGACGCCAAGGAGTCCGTGCCGCTCAATCTCGCCGGCTTCAGCCCCGCGCTCGTCCTCACCGCGCCGGCGCTCGACAGCCGCGACGTCAGCCTCTCCGAGCCGCAGGCCAATACCGAAGCCAACCACGTCCCACCCGCCACTGCCATGCTGCTGCTCAACGTGCACAGCTAATGCGCCGATGTGTCATCCGTTATTTGGATAATCCATCACTAGAGCCTGTGATTACCTCCGGGCTGCAGAATTCCCATGCTTGTCATTCCGTAGCGCAGCGAAGGAATCTGCTGTTTGCCCAGGGGACCGACGGCGCTCCGCGGGAAAGCAGATCCCTCCGCTCCGCTACGGGATGACAACTCAGAACAAAGCCTGAAGTGAATGGATTTATCTCAGCCTGAAGCGGAGCATGTTGGAGCGCGTCCAGAGCCTGTGATGACTTCCCGCTGCGCAACCATCACCTCTGGCTTGTCATTCCGTAGCGCAGCGAAGAAATCTGCTGTTTGCCCAAGGAATCGATGGCGCTCCGCAGGAAAGCAGATCCCTCCGCTCCGCTACGGGATGACAACTCAAACTCTT
>CAXTGN010000354.1:0-1619 GCA_964243455.1 uncultured Acidobacteriaceae bacterium | reverse complement strand
CGGAACCATCCATGCTCATCAGGGTTGGGGAAGTGAAGCGTAAACTCATCTCGCGTCTCACCGCCGTCTTGCGGCAACACCGAATCACGTGTAGGCGAGAGGGCCTTACTAAGGACGAGAACGAAAGTTGCCGCTAAGCCAACTGCTGCCAAGTGGATACCAACCTGCCAAAAACGCAAGCGCTGAGATTACGCCAGCGCCAAAGATCGTACGCACATCTACACGCCGCAAACAATGTACCTCAGCGCGTTGAGCGCCCAATCATTCAAAAAGCTCTTAAACCTAGGTGTCGATCCATCATTTGTGATCGTGCGTAACCCTTTGAGCTAACGAAGCGGCCTGTTCTCAGATCTGGAAATTCCTGAAAGGAAAGCTGGCATGTAGGTCCTCATGAACGCCGTTATGTTCACTCAAACAAGACCAACGGCTACATCGATAAGCTGCGGGCAGCAATCACCTGATCTCGTCCTTCAGCACCTCCGTCCCTCGCCGCCTTCGGCACACCATCCCTGCGCTACCCTTACAGGTGAGCCCTAAGCTCCGGAGCCTTAACCTTTGCTGCTTTGGCACGCCTTTCTCATCGCCTTCACGGCGCTTCTGCCGCTCATTAACCCACTCGGCTCTGCGCTGGTGCTGCTGGGTCTTGTCGGCGAAGCCCCACCCGAGGTCTACCGCACCCTGGCCCGCAAGGTCGCCCTCAACAACATCGCCTTCCTCGCCGTCATCGAGCTCCTCGGCTCGGTCATCCTCCGGTTTTTCGGCATCTCCCTGCCCATCGTGCAGGTGGCAGGCGGTATCGTCATTGCGTCCATCGGCTGGGGCGTGCTGAACGAAAAAGACTCCAATGCTAACGCGCGGGATAAGCAAGAGGTCGCCAGCCTTGATCCCGAGCAGACGCTGCGCTCGCTCCAGCAGAAGGCCTTCTACCCTTTCACCTTCCCCGTGACCTCAGGCCCCGGCACGCTTGTCGTCATGCTCACCCTGAGCGCCCGCTTTTCCGCCGGCGGCGTCAAGCAGGAGACTCTCGAGCACCTTGGCCTCTTCCTCGCGGTCATCATCCTCAGCGGGATGGTCTATCTTTGCTACGCGTACGCACCGCGTCTGAAGGCCGCTGTCTCTCCGTCAACCATTCACGGCATCCTCCGCATCGTCGCCTTTATCCTCATCTGCATCGGCGTCCAGATCTTCTGGAACGGCCTGAGCATTCTGCTCAACTCCGTGCTGCACCATGGCTGAGACGATCAACGAAGAGGGTCATGCCGAAGCACGACCCTCCCTCGTGCCCAAGCGTTGCTAGTCAACCTTCTCCAGGTTCGGGCAGATCGCCGGCAATTCCTGCACAGGCGACTTCGGCGCCAGTGTGGCCGACAGCAGCACCACGTCCCGATTATCCGGCAGCTTCAGGCTCACCACCCGCTTGTGCGGATGAAGCTTCAGCGTATACAGGTACACGTTGAAGGCCTGCTGATCCTGGCTGCCATCGTTGTAATCCCGATAGGCCGTCTGGATCGCAAGCGATTCGTTCGTGAACCCGCTCAACGAAGACCAGTCACTGAAGCTCTGCTGAATCACCTCCGTCGATCAATCGGCATAGGTGATGGTGAGCGGCTGATCGGTTT
>CAXTGN010000353.1:4661-5771 GCA_964243455.1 uncultured Acidobacteriaceae bacterium | reverse complement strand
GCGTGCGTCCAGGAGACAAACGAGATCTGCTTATGTTCTTCGGGGCTGTAGAGGCTGCGGCGCTGCAGGTAGGCGAGCACTGCGGTCGCTCCATAATCAGGCTCCGAGATCAGGGGGGCGTCCGACAGATGCTGAGCGCGCAAATAGGTCGCCACGGCGTAGGAGGCCGAGAAGGGGTGCGAGACGCTGGTTTTGAGGGCAAGGGAGGCAGTGGCTGCCTGAAGGGCAAGCAGGCTCGCTGAGAGAGCGATGACCAAGCGATGCGGGACGGAGGTGCGCTCTGGTCTCGGGCCCGTGAACTCGAGCCACAGGCTCAGGACCAGAACGACGAACAGCCAGCCCACGTGGCGCATCGCGCTTACGCCAGAAACACGGAGCTGCAAAAGGACCAGCATGGTGGCGCCGAGCAGAAACCAACGTGCGCGCGAATGTCTGAAGAGGACAGCGAAGGCCCCCAAAGACAAGATTGAGAGGAATGACAGGGCACGGTGCAGGGGCTCATCAGGATCGTAGGGCCGTTCCCAGAATTTGGGCGTGTGCGACAGCAGGGGGAAGTAGGCACGACTCAGCGCGTAGCGGGAGGCATACACGGCTGAGCCCGCCGTCGCACGCGAGGCCCCATTGAAGTAGAACTGCGACTCCGGCGGAGGGTGCATAAGGAAAACGGAGACCATGGCAACAGCGCAGAACAGCAAGCCCGCGCCCCACACGCGGCGGGGGATCGCGCCGAGCAGATGCTTTGGCCTCGAGAGGCCATGCGGCGGCAGCGGCCAGACCAGCAAGGGCAGAAGACTGGCCGACACGAACAGGGCCGGCATGGAGCTAAGCGCGGCGAGCGACAGAAACAAACTCGTGCGAAGCGGACCGACCTTCTGCTGGCCCGTGAGCGCCCTTGTTGCGCAGCACAGAAGAAAGATGCCCAGCATGTAGTTGCGCGCGATGACGCCATACTCGAAGACGAAAAAGTAGGAGAAGACGATGCCGGCTCGTAGGGGAAGGGGAAGCCGCTTTTCGGAGGGCACAAGGGCCGAGGTCGCGGCCGCGAGGAGCAATTGCACGGCCTTCATCCACGCCGGATTCCAGGTGAAGCGGGTCAGGACGAAGAGGATG
>CAXTGN010000353.1:0-4651 GCA_964243455.1 uncultured Acidobacteriaceae bacterium | reverse complement strand
AAAGGGGAGGGTGTCCCTCATAGCGCAGGTTATGAAGTAAATCGGAGAGCGAGGTGCTGTCGCGTGCGAGTAACCAGGCCTGCGCTTCGTCGCGCCAAAGGGTGTGGCGAACGGTTGCGAAGCCTAGCAGGATCCACTGCAGCAGAAGAAGAAGCAGAGCGGGGACGGCTTGTCCTCCCAGCCCAGGACGCGATTTCACGCCCCTGACTCTAGCATGTGGCGGCGCGGCTGCAGGCGGGAATTTTGCGGCTCTGTCTCGGGCCCGTGGGATACTGGCACGGACTCACAAGGGTTACACAGGCAGGACTGCATGACACGTAAGGCAATCATCATTGGAGCGGGACCGGCGGGACTGACGGCGGCGCTGGAGCTGTTGCGGAAGACCGACGTTCAGCCGATCGTTCTGGAGGCTTCCGGGGAGATTGGCGGCATCTCGCGCACGATTCGCTACAAGGGCAACCGCATGGACATCGGGGGGCACCGCTTCTTTTCCAAGAGCGACCGCGTGATGAAGTGGTGGATGGACCTGATGCCCCCGGCGTCCGATGAGCAGGACGTGGCGGCCAACGGGTTGACCGAGATCAGCTACCAGGGCAAGCGGCGCACCGTGGCAGTGCCGGCAGCGGCGCCGGAGCACCCTCCGTTGCGGGGCATGGGGCCGCTGGCTGTCCTGGAGACCGACACCGAAGAGACCGATCCCGCGGGGCAAGAAGACACCCATGAACACGGCCACACAGAGACCCTGGTGGTGGAGGCCCCCCCGCTCACGGATGCCGATCACGTGATGCTGGTGCGGCCACGGCAGAGCCGGATCTATTACCTGCGCAAGTTCTTCGATTACCCCATCAAGCTTTCCGGCAGCACGATCAACAATCTCGGCCTGGTGCGTATGGCGAAGATCGGAGTCAGCTATGCCACGGCGCGCGCGCGGCCCATCCGGCAGGAAAAGAGCCTGCAGGACTTCCTGATCAATCGGTTCGGACGCGAGCTGTATCTAACGTTCTTTAAGAGCTACACGGAGAAGGTCTGGGGCGTGCCGTGCGATCAAATCTCCGCGGAATGGGGCGCGCAACGCATCAAGGGGCTCAGCCTGACGACGGCGGTGCGTCACTTCGTTCGAAAAACCCTGAAGCGGACAGGGTCCCCTGCACAACGAGACGCGGCCAAGGCGGATGTGGCACAGAAGGGTACGGATACGTCGCTGATCGAGCGATTTCTTTACCCGAAGTTCGGTCCAGGCCAGCTATGGGAGCATGTCGCGGCCAGGGTCGTGGCAGCCGGTGGCGAGATTCACATGGGATGGACCGTCGATCGCGTCATCGGCGCGGAGGAACATGGACCTTCCCCTTCCGCCGGCCATATCGCCGGAGTCGAGGTGGTCAATGCTGCCGGGGAGCGCAAGCGTTTTGAGGGCGAGTTCATCTTTTCCACGATGCCGATCAAGGAATTGACCCTGGCGCTCGAAGCGGGGGGCGCCGCGGTTCCCCGGGAGATTGCCGGCATCAGCGCGGGCCTGCAATACCGCGACTTCATCACCGTGGGCGTGCTGGCCAACAAGCTCGACGTGAAGGAGCCCGACGGGGGCCTGATCAAAGACACGTGGATCTACATCCAGGAGCCGGATGTGCTGCTTGGCCGCCTGCAGATCTTCAATAATTGGAGCCCCTACATGGTCGCTGACCCGGGCAAGGTCTGGATTGGGTTGGAGTACTTCTGCTACGACACGGACCCGCTGTGGTCCATGCCGGATGATGAGCTGAAACGCTTTGCGGCGGGCGAGCTCGAGAAGATCAACATCCTGCAAACAGCCGAGGTTCTGGACGCGCATGTGGTTCGAGTGCCGAAGACCTATCCGGCATACTTCGGAACGTACGACCGCTTCGACGAACTTCGCAAGTGGATTGACCGGTATGACAACCTGTTCCTGGTAGGTCGTAACGGTATGCACAAGTACAACAACCAGGACCACTCCATGCTGACCGCGATGACCGTCGTGGATGGCATTGCAGCAGGTCATGTGGACAAGGCTGCCGTCTGGGCCATCAACACCGAGCAGGAGTATCACGAGGAGAAGGACAAGGCGTGACCCTATGAAGAAGTGGGCCCTTCTCCTTCTCTTGCTGGTCTTGTGCTTTGCCTATGTGCATCGTGTGCGGCTGTTCCTCCGGGATCCCCTTGGGTCGGTACTACGGGATGGGGTGAAAGAGGCAGGCGCACAGGTCTTCATCAACTATGACAACGATGTGTTGCTTGAGAACGACAACGCCCCGATGTACTTGGACATCGTTCAGCATGGTCAGCCTGTCGGGGCACCCGATACACTGAAATGCTTCCACTACCTGCTCTGTCTAGTCAACGGGTACCCCGCGCCGCAGACCTTGGCGGTGCCGAACGCCCGCCTGGAGTCGATGACATCGCAGCAGGTGCGTTTCAAAGACAGTGAAGGTCGTGAGGTTCAGGTCCAGCTGCGTTAAGCAGGGCCAGTAGCTCCCGGCAGGTGCGCTTCTGGAGGGGGTGGCTCATCTCCGGAGCGACCTCGGCGAGAGGCTCCAGAACAAAGGCTCGACGGTGCATCTCGGGATGCGGAAGGATCAGATCGGGATCGTTCAGGATGAGACCGTGCCCCGCGTCGTGCTCGTAGAAAAGCAGGTCCAGATCAATGACGCGTGGACCTTTTGGCGGGACATCTGCTGTACGTTGGCGACCCATGGCTTCTTCAATCGCCAGCAGCCCGCGAAGAAGCTGGAGCGGACCGAGACCGGTTTCGAGCAGTGCAGCCGCGTTCACAAAGCGTGGCTGATCGGTATAGCCAACTGGCGCCGTGTCGTAGAAGGATGAAGTCCTGGAGACTTGGCCTAGATTCCTCAGACGGTGTAGAGCTTCTCTGAGGTTCGCGGCTGGATCGCCGAAGCGGGAGGGGAGGTTGGAACCGAGAGCAAGGGCCGCGCGCATGCAGCCTGTCAGGCAGCAGCCCAGGCATGTTGGGGAGCATGGGCAGATCTGCTTGCGGGTTGCGATGACGCTTTCGCAAGGGGCATGGTGGCCATCTCCCAGGCGCTGCGATCGCGTAGCAGGCGCTGCACCAGGGCGGTATGCATGGCATGCCCGGCCCGCTCGGCGACAACGCGGCCCCAAAGCCGGCGACCGGCAAGGGCCAGATCGCCGATCAGGTCCAGCACCTTGTGCCGCACAAACTCATCCGGAAAGCGCAGGGGACCGTTCTGGATGCGCCCCGAACCGATGATGATGGCGGAGTCTTCCGACGCGCCGCGAATCAGACCCATGTCACGGAGCTTTGCCTCGTCCTCGCGGAAGCCGAAGGTGCGCGCCGGGGCGATCAGGTCTGCATAGGCTCCGGCTTCCAGGTCCCCCTTGAAGCGGTCACGTCCGATGGGAGCGGGGAAGTCAATGGTGTAGTCGATCGAGTAGCCATCGCCTGGATAGACGCCGATGAACTTGGCCCCGGAACCCTCGCCCTCGCGCACCTCGACCGGCTTCAGCACCCGCAGGTACTCCCGTTTGCGGCGTTGCTGTCGTAGGCCAGCTGCCTGGATCGCACTCACATATGGGTGTGCCGAGCCATCAAGGATGGGCACTTCCAGGTTGTCAATCTCGCAGATCACGTTGTCCACGCCGAGGCCGATCAACGCGCTCAGCAGGTGCTCCGTGGTGGAAATCAGCACACCCTGCCGCATCAGGCTGGTCGCGTACGAGACCCTGGCCACGTTGCGTCCGGTCGCGGTGATCTCGTAATTCTCGAGGTCGGCACGACGGAAGACGATGCCTGAGCCTGCGGGTGCGGGAACGAGTCGGAGGTTGGCGGGTGCCCCGGAATGAAGGCCGATTCCTGAGAAGCTGAGAGGCTCCTCGATGGTGCACTCGAGTTGGTAGACGGTAGCCAGCGGATAAACCCTAAGTGCGCAAGGCGCGACAACGTTGAGAGTACACCTCCGTTCAGAGACGCAGGTGTGGTGTTTTTGCCACAGGTTATAGGTAGAACCCTTGGCAAAGTGGGTACCGATAACAAAGCGTTACGCAGCTTGGAGGGCTCCTGCCTCCCGCAGCAACCGCACCGTTGCCGACACGGGCAGTCCGACGACATTGAAGTAATCGCCGTCGATCCGGGTTACCCAGCGTGCAGCGTAGCCCTGGATGCCGTACGCCCCCGCCTTGTCGAGGGAGTCTCCGGATGCGAGATAGGCCGCAAGCTCGGCCTCGGGGATGGCGCTGAAGGTTACATGCGTGGTCTCGACATGCGCGAGCTCCCCACCGCCGTAGAGCACCGCAATGCCCGTGCAAACCGTATGCGTCTTGCCGGCGAGTGCCCGCAGCATCCCTTCGGCTTCCGCGGTATCTCGGGGTTTATTGAGGATCATGCCATCCAGGGTCACCGTGGTATCCGCGGCGAGGATGCAATCGTCCGGACGCTGCACGGCCACACTCCGCGCCTTCCCTAGAGCCAACCTGCGGACGTAGGCCTCTGCGGGCTCGTCCGGCAAGCGGGTCTCGTCGATGTGCGCCGGGTGAATGAGGTGGGCCAGATGAACCTGGGTAAGGAGCTCTCGGCGCCGCGGCGAAGCAGAGGCAAGGATCAGCATGCCCCCCTAGTTTGCCTGCACGGCCAGATGCATGGCCATCGTGTACGCCTGGC
>CAXTGN010000352.1:0-5778 GCA_964243455.1 uncultured Acidobacteriaceae bacterium | reverse complement strand
CCCTCTACTCTGCCCAGCTTCTCAGCACCAACCAGCCGATCCCTGCACCACGCTGACCTGAAGCGGATAACGCGACCGCACCCGTTTTCGCCACCTCGCCCGGCGCGGCGACGCCATGCTCGGCGCCCAGGAGTTCTGGGGATTGATGGAGCCCGTGGTCAAGTAGTATTCTATTCCATCGTGGGCGCGAGCTGCTGGACGGCGGCCACGTCCTCGCCCAACCATTGGGCGTTCTTGGCCGTACCGTCGAAGGTGGAACTGGTCTTGAAAAGCTCATACTTGCCCTGCACAGCATAAGGCTTGCTGCGGCTCAGCAGCTCCGCCACTGTTTCCTTGTTCATGCACTGGAACGTGCGCGTCGCCTCGAAAGCCTGGTCCAGGTCGCGTTGACTTTCGACACCGGTGATGACCACGGAGGTGGGCAGGTTCAACGCGTAATGGAGATATTCCAACGGCTGGATCGGCGCTTTGCTCTTCAGCAGCACGCTGTCGCCGAACGTTTTCATGCCGAGCACTGCGATGCCGTTCTGCACCAGGTAGGGCAGAACGCCATGGGCGAACGAACGGAAATGCGCGTCCATGATGTTCAGCGGCATCTGCACGGAGTCGAACAAGAACCCGTGCTCGGCCGCCATGGACAGCATCTGCAAGTGGATGCGCGGATCCTTGTGCCCGGTAAAGCCAATATAGCGCAGCTTACCCACCTTCTTCGCCTCCACGAACGCTTCCATCGCGCCATCTTCGGCGAACACGCGGTCCGGGTCGTCAAAGCGAAGGATCTCGTGGTGCTGCACGAGGTCGATATGGTCGGTCCGCAGCCGCTTCAGGGAGGTGTCGATCTGGTCCATCGCCTCCTTCTTGGTGCGGCCGTCCATCTTGGACATGAGGAACACCTTGTTGCGGTATCCCGCCTGGTCCAGCGCCACACCCATGCGCAGCTCGGACCGCCCCTTGTTGTAGTCCCAGCAATTATCCATGAAGGTAATACCGCGGTCGACGCCCTCGTGAATCAGCCGCACCGCCTCGTCATCGGTCAGCGCGCTCTTGCCGAGATGGAAGCCGCCCATGCCAATGGCGGAGATCCTCTCGTCCGAGCGACCGAAGCGACGGTATAGCATGTCGCCGCGCCGTTCCCCCGGGTCGGTGACGAAGGGCAGATTGGCGGGATCCGCTACCGTGTTGGCGGGCAGCACGGACAGCGGCGCCAGCGATGGCGTGGGTGTGGCTTGGATCGAGCCCCTTGCGTCGACGTTCCCGCCAAGCGCGTCAGTCTGGATAGAATCTCGACTGTCCATATCAGCTCCATTCTGGTCGCGCACTGCAACAAATACAGCATACGGTGCCGAGCGGACCCAACGCTGCACAGGCGGCGCGATACCCGCTGTCAATCTTCACAACGCAGGTATCGTGGCGTGGTTCAAATCGGACGGTGCCGCAGGCTGGCAGGCGCGCCGGGCCGCGGCACGCTGGAGAAGGACAAGCCGCCGATCCTCGGCCTGATCCAGCGCGGCGGACAGGTGGTGCTGCACATGCTGGCCAACGTGCAACAGAGGACGATCAAGCCGATCATCAAGGCGGCCGTGACCGAGGGCACCCTCATACACACGGACGAATACAGCATCTTCGCGCGTTTGCCGGCTTGGGGCTACCGGCACAAGACGGTCTGCCATGGACGTGGCGAGTATGCCCGCGACGAGGACGGCGACGGCTTTTGCGAGGTCCACGTCAGCACCATGGAAGGCTGCTGGTCGCTGCTGCGTTCCTGGCTGCGCCCGCACCGGGGCATCTGCAGGACAAGCTGCCGCTCCCCCTCGGCTTCTTCCAGTTCGTGCACAACGCCCGCCGCCGTGGCAAAGCCCTGCTCGGTGCGCTTATCGCCGGCTTGGTTGCGTGACGGACTTCTCACCACCCCGGAACCCAACAAGAGCCTCTTGCGACAGTCCCCTGAGCAAGGTTGCAGCCTGCGGCGGGCGGGCCATAGTCTCCACACAACCAGGGTGACTCGCATGGATTTGGGCGTGATGACGCGGAAGCCCGTGGCGGACATCCTCAAGGGCAGCCGGGAGGGTCCCAGCCTGGCGAAGTCGCTCGGCCTGCTCAGCATCGTGGCGATGGGCATCGGCGACATCATCGGTGCCGGCATCTTCGTGCTCACCGGCACAGCAGCGGCGCAGTTCGCCGGGCCGAGCGTCATGCTCTCCTTCGCGCTGGGCGGCATCGTCTGCGGCCTCATCGGCCTGTGCTACGCGGAGCTGTCGGCGATGCTCCCCGTCAGCGGCAGTACCTACAGCTACACCTACGCCACCCTCGGCGAGCTGGTCGCCTGGATCATCGGCTGGGACCTGGTGCTGGAATACGCGACCGGCACGGCAGCGGTCGCGGTCGGCTGGTCCAGCTACGCTACCAGCATGTTGCGCCATGCCGGGCTCACCCTGCCGCCCGCTCTCACCGCCGCAACCGGCACGGCCGTGAAGCTGCCCGATGGCAGCACGGTGACCGGCATCGCCAACCTGCCAGCCGTTTTGGTAGTGGCCGCGCTGACCGCGCTGTTGATCCTCGGCACCAGCGAGTCGGCCAAGCTCAACAACGTCATGGTGGCAATCAAGCTGGCCGTGGTGCTGGCCTTTATCGGCGTCGGCGCGTTCTACGTCGACCCAGCGCATTGGCACCCGTTCATCCCCGCCAACACCGGCGGCTTCGGCCATCTCGGCTATTCCGGGCTGCTGCGGGGTTCGGCCGTGGTGTTCTTCGCCTTCCTCGGCTTCGACGCCGCCTGCACCGCCGCGCAGGAGGCGCGCAACCCGCAACGCGACATGCCGGTCGGCATTCTGGTGGCTGTGGCAGTCTGCACCGTGCTTTATGTCGTGGTCGCCGCCGTGCTGACGGGCATCGTGCCCTACGCCCAGCTCAACGTCGCCGACCCCGTGGCCAAAGGCGTGGAGGGGATCGGGCTGCCCTGGTTCTCCGCCCTGATCGAACTCGGCGCGCTACTGGGCCTGACCACCGTGATCCTGGTGTCGCTGTATGGCTGCAGCCGGGTGCTGCTCACGGTGGCCCATGACGGGCTGCTGCCGCCGGTGTTCGCCCGCGTGAACCCCCGCACGCAGACGCCCATCGTGAGCCAGTTGCTGATCGGCGCTGGCGTGGCCGCGATCGCCGCCGTGTTCCCGATCGGCGAGCTGAGCGAGCTGGTCAGCATCGGCACCCTGCTGGCCTTCGTCCTGGTCTGCGGCGCGGTGATCCGCCTGCGCCAGACCGACCCGGCGGTGGAGCGGCCGTTCCGCATGCCGTGGGTCCCCGTCATCCCCATCGTCGGCGCGCTGTGCTGCGTGCTGCTGATGGCCGGGTTGCCCGTGCTGGCCTGGCTGCGACTCGGCGTGTGGATGGCCATCGGGCTCAGCATCTACGCGGTCTATGGCCGGCGGTACTCGGTGCTGCGCCACCCGAAATAGCAGAGCGGCGTTGTTGCAGGGGCCGGCCCGAGGCTGAGCTGGCCCTTCCCGAGCGCTGTCTTCTAGCCTGTCCACCAGCAGGTGCAGGGGCTCGCCGTTAGCGCCGGCGTTCCTCGGTCGCGGTACATCCAGCGTCGCCGCACGCCGGCTGAGATGGGGTGGACGGCCCCAACGGCATCGATGTGCCAGACTGCGGGTCGCGAAACGCCTGCAGGCAAGGAGCCGCCTACGATGAGCATAGCCATGATCGGCCTCGATACCGCGAAGTCCATGTTCCAGGTGCATGCCATAGACGAGGGCGGCAAGGTAGAGATCAAGCGCAAGCTGCGAAGGAGCGAGCTGGTCTCCTTCTTTGAAAAGCAGGCGGCTTGCACGGTTGTGATGGAGGCGTGCGGCGCCGCTCATCACTGGGCGCGCATGCTGACCGGCCTTGGACACACTGTGAAGCTGATCGCGCCCGAGGCGGTCAGGCCGTTCGTCAAGCGGGGCAAGAAGAATGACGCCGCCGACGCCGCTGCGATCTGCGAGGCCGCGTCCCGGCCCGACATGGCGTTCGTGCCAGCCAAAAGCCTGGAGCAGCAAGGTATCCTGGCCCTGCATTCGGCGCGGTCCCTGCTGGTCAAGCAGCAGACGATGCTGGCCAACGCCATGCGAGGTCTGGCGGCTGAGTTCGGCCTCACGGTCCCCCTGGGCACCGACAAGCTGGAAGAACTGATGGCGCTCGTGCAGGCCGATGAGGCCATCCCGAAAGGAGCACGGCAGGCCGTCCAGGGATTGCTTGACCACCGCCAGGCGCTGGCGGAGAGCGCTAAAGGCTTCGAAGCGGCCATCGTCGCCCACGCGCGGCAAGACGAGACGGCACGCCGTCTGGCCACGGTCCCCGGCATCGGTCCGATCACCGCGTCCCTGATCGCGGCGACGGTCGCCGACATCGGCGTGTTCCAAAGCGCGCGGCACTTTGCTGCATGGCTCGGCCTGGTGCCACGGCAGCGTTCCACAGGCGGCAAGACCCGGCTTGGCCGGATCACCAAGACGGGCAACCGGGAGATACGCAGGCTGCTGGTCCTGGGAGCCACGTCGATGGTGCATCGAGCCGCGGGATGGAACAGCGCCGCCGGAGTTTGGACCAGAGGGCTCCTGGAACGCCGTCCCGTACGGCTGGTGACAGTGGCGTTGGCCAACAAGATGGCGCGCATCGCCTGGGCGTTGATGACGCGCAAAGAGGTCTACCACGCGAAGGGGCGTGTCGCGGCAGCCGCGGAGGCGGTGGCGTGACAGCCTGGCGCAGGATGGTGGGCAACGGGCGCGAGCCCAGCTGATCCGGCAGGAAGCGCTGAACAGCGTGATGGGAAAGGCTGTGGTCAAGACAGTTCAGGCAATACCGCACACGACGCTGCGCCTCGAGCGCGCTGCTGAGATTGGTGCCTGACACGCAAGCGCACACCCATGATGGCCAGCGGCACACGCCGCACGACAGGTCGGACATAAGGGCGCGACTGACCGGATCCTCTCCCGACGCCAAGCAGCGGTTCGTGAGGAAAGCAGATTGAATGCGAAGGAACACGAGAATGCTATGACAGCGCAGAAAGGCGTTGCCTCTCTAGGGCCGTCCACATAGGGTCGTGTGGTCCGGCACGCGCAAGCTGAGGCGGAGCAGGCCGACGATGGATCCGATCAGCCCCTCGGCTTGCCGGTAGGCGAGGCGGAACACCGCGCGCACCGTGAGCGCCGTCAGGATGGCCAGCGGCGAATACCAGGGCTGCCCGCCGCGCGTCGTGCGTGCCTCGGCCGCCCAGGCTGCGACCGCCTCGTCGGTGAACCACACCGTCAGGCTGCCGCGCTGGCGCAGGCTGGCGTCGTAGGCTGGCCAGTTCGTTACCCGGCGCCGTACCCGCGGGATGTGGTGGCGGCAATCCTGGTTCAGCTTAAACAGCAAAAGGGACATCCAGAGGTCAGGAAAGGAGGCAAGCTTCTACTCTGCCCAGCCTCTCAGCACCAACCAGCCGATCCGTGCACCACGCTGACACATGCACCAACGCCCTGTCCGGCATCGTCAGCGGGGATCAGCCGCCAGGATGCCGCTTCGGGTAACGGATGGCGGTGACCTCGATCGCCTCCGGCCCGCGCGGCGTCCGCACCTGCACCTCTTGGCCCACCCGTGCGCCCAGCAACGCCAGCGCCACGGGCGAGCCAATGCTGATCTTGCCCTCCGCCATGCCGGCCTCGTCCACACCGACGATGGTGATGGTGACCGCTTCGTCGTGCTCGGTCAGGTAGGTGACGGTCGCCCCGAAGAACACCTGGTCGCGGCGGGTCTGCGCGCCGG
>CAXTGN010000351.1:0-5782 GCA_964243455.1 uncultured Acidobacteriaceae bacterium | reverse complement strand
GGCTCGGCTTGCTGTAGGTCACCCGCAAAGTACAGCAAGACGCCCAGGTTTGCCTGCGCATCAAGATTGCCTGGATCCGTTGCCACGACAGCTTCAAACTCCCGTCGCGCAAGTTCTGGCTGACGGGAACGCAGGTATCCCTGAGCTCTTGCCTCATGCTGCGCCGCATCTCCGGTCTGCGCGACAACGCCGCTCCCAGACATGAAGCTCACGCCAAGCAGGATCACGACAAAGGTCTTTACCGAGTGCATTCACCTTCACTATAGAGCGCCTTCACTTAGGCTGTCGTGCCGCTAGCAGAGCGGCAAAAAACAATCGGCGGCCGAAGCCGCCGATTGTTGCTGTTGTGAAGAGGTTTAGAACTCAAACCGTGCAGAGATCTGCAGGTTGCGTCCTCCGTTGGTGGTCCCGTTAATCTGCTGAGCACCTGACGCGGTTGGGGCATACGCCTGCCCCGCGACCTGACCGGTGGCCGTAGCCAGACCGATGATTCCTCCGCCGGGCAAGCCGAAGTTCGCATGGTTGAAGGCGTTGGTTGCGTCAGCGCGAATCAGGAACCTCATGGCTTCGTGAATGGCAAACGACTTGCCCGCCGAGATGTTCACGAGCTCCACGCCGGGACCGTACAGCGAGTTACGCCGGACGTTCCCATACGTGCCGTCTGACGGCAGAGTGAAGGCCCCCGGGTTGAACCACATGTTGAAGGTCTTGTGCGCGGGATAGAGATTCGCGCCGCTGTAGTTGGGGAAGGGAGTACCTGCCTGCTGGTAGTTTTGTTGGCTGGAATCCACGGTGAAGGGATTGCCGCTCTGGAAGATCATGGTGCTGGACACCTGATACCCACCAAGAACGGTGTCGAGAAGGAAGTTCTTGTTCAAAAACTTGCGACCGTGACCGAAGGGAAGGTCGACGACGGCACGGCCTTTGAAGGCGTTCCGCACATCGAAGTTTGAATTGCTGTAGTTCGCTGCCGGATCGTTCGCGATCTGGTAATTCTGGTTGCCCGAGCGGCTGCCCCAACCCGACGAGTCCTGCGAGTCGAGGAAGTGCGCCCAGGTGTAATTCGCGTCGAAGCTGACGCCTTTGCTGAGACGGCGCTGTACGGACGCCTGCAGCGAGTTGTAATTGGAAATGCCGTTGTTGCTGCTGCCGCCCAGACCCTGGTAGTTCGGAAACGGTCGGCTTGCCTGGTCGTTGGCGTTGGTTGCGAGAGCGACAGGCACCGCGTTGATGTCGGTCGGGTAGTTCAGGTTAGTTCCATGGCTGCCGACATAGGCAAGCTCGAAGACCATGTTGTTGCCCAGGGTATTCTGCATTGCCAGGTTGTACTGGTAAATCTTCGGATCGGGCGTGTGGTACTGGTTGTAGTTCGCACCCTGTCCGTTGAAGCGGGCGGGATCCGTGGACGCCGACGTGAAGGGCAGGTTCGCCCCTGTACCGGAGAACGTTGTGATCGGCGTGATGCCCAGCTGGTCGGTGGCGTTTCCTGAAGAAGAGACCGAGCCGCCCATACCGCTGCCATAGGTGTCCAGGCTCAAGTTGTAGGCGTACATCCCGAAACCGCCGCGAAGGGTGGTGTTCGGATTGGGTAGCCAGGAGAAGCCAACACGCGGCAGGACGATGGCGTAGTCGGGCGCCTGCAGCTGTGATCTTCCATTGGCCTTCGTCTCGCCGTACCAGATCGCACCGGGGGTGCCCGTGGCGGGATTGATGACCGTCGGGTCGAACGCTTCCATGTTCCCCTTGACCTCAGTCCAGCCATGGCGAATCTGGTAGCGAAGACCCAGGTTGACGGTCAGGTTCGGGCGCACTTTGAAGTCGTCCTGAATGAAGACCTGCGGGCTCTTCAGTCGACCGCCGTACTCCGGCGAGGTACCAGCCGACCAGGAACGCGCATCCCCCAGGAGGAAGTCGGCATAGTCCAGTCCAGTCGAGCCATCCGCGCTGGCGACTCCGGTCTGTGTGTTGACATTCCAATGGCGCGTGTAGTCGCCACGGAACTGGAGAGTCGCGCCATTCAAATTTCCCCACGCAGTCGAGTTGTCCTGATACATCA
Organism: uncultured Acidobacteriaceae bacterium; assembly: GCA_964243455.1. Taxonomy (GTDB): domain Bacteria; phylum Acidobacteriota; class Terriglobia; order Terriglobales; family Acidobacteriaceae; genus Granulicella. The sequence continues at coordinate 3,726 of CAXTGN010000351.1, read as the reverse complement.
GGAACTCGCCACCGAAGTGGAGGATGTGCTTGCCACGAATCATCGTCACAACGTCAGACGGATCGAACAGGTGCTCCTTATACACGGCGTTGGCGGAAGCATTGATCCAGGCGTACTCATACGATCCCACGTATTGGACGTTGGGGAGATTGTCCGCCTTCGCATACTGGAACCCAAGCTGCTGAGGATAGCCCTTGCCGAGCGTCTGGTCCCCGTAGAAGTTGCCCTGATTGGTGAACCCGAAGCGAGCTTCGTTGATGGTCCGCGAGCTGAACGTGTGCACGTCCGTTACCTGGGCGTTGTTGCTATCCACATCCTGGTTCTGGCACTGCAGAGGACAGGCAGTTACCTGGCTGATGGCGACAATCGGCTGATCTCGCTGTGTGTCAGAGAGAGAAAGCCGGTTCTTGCTCGTGATGTTGTAATCCAGCCGTCCGAAGTACCTGCGGTAGGGATTGCTTTGCTGAAGACTCGCGTAATAGTTGTTCTGGACGACTCCTACGCTATTCGTTGTTCCAGGCTGAAACGTGGTACCCGGCATGGTGGTCGTCGGCGTGGGATAAAGAGACTGAAACGCAGCAGACACCTTGTCGAACATGGCCGTCGGGATGGCATTTCTCCCAGTTTCGCTGAGAAAGGATTGCCGCACCGGATATGGATTGCCTTTGGAATCATGCGCAATCACCTGGGTGGTCGGGTCGTAGATGAGCGGCTGCCCCGTGAAATCGCCCGCCTTCACCAGTTCTGTGGGTAAGGTCTGCGTGCCGCTCGTGTTGCCGTGATCGACCACCTGATCGTAGTTGAAGTAGAAGAACAGCTTGTCGCGCCCATTGAAGAGCTTCGGAATCCGAACGGGCCCGCCGATCGACCCGCCGAAGTTGTTGAAGCGGAGAAAGGGCTTCCTGCCAACCGTGTTCGAGAACTCATACGGGAAAGCCGTCAGTGCCGTGTTCTGAAAGTAATCGTAGAGCGCCCCGTGGAACTGGTTGGTGCCGCCCTTGCTGACTTGGTTGAAGATCACGCCGCCGATGCCGTACTGCGCGGAAAAGGCCGAGGTGTTCACCTGGAGCTCAGCTACCGTCTCAAAGGTGTTCACGTCCGAGTTCTGGCTGTGCGACAGAGTCGTCGACGCACCGTCGGCGAGAACGTTGCTGTACGGGAGATTTCCGTTGATGGCGACGACTTGACCGGGATTCGTGCTGCTGTTGGACTGCTGGGGTGCGCCTGCGCTGCCTGGCAGAAGAATCGTGAAGTTCTGCCAATCGGGGCCGGTCGACCCGGCAACGTTTGGCAGCTGGGCCATGGATTTGGCTTCAAAGGTCGTCGACTGCTCACCGGTTTCGGTGGTCAGCAAAGGGAGATCGCTATTCACTTCGATGGTCTCTGTGGCGGCCCCGACTTTGAGCACACCGTTCACGGTGGAAAAGCCGACCTGCAGAGTGATGCCCGTCCTCTCCAACGTCTGGAAACCCGGCTTTTCGAACTTCACGCTGTAGTTGCCGATGACGATTGAGGACGTGTCAAAGAGACCGTCCCTGTTGGTTGTAAGCGTCTTGACGACGCCTGTGTCTACGTTCGTCACGGTCACGGTCACGCCGGGTACGAGCGCTCCGCTCGAATCGGTTGCCGTTCCTCGGATGTCGCCGGCGTTCACCGCCTGGCCGTACATTCCGAGCGTTCCGGCGCATGCTACGGTCGCAAACGCGATCGGTTGCAGTAGTTGCCTCATCTAGGCCCTTCCTCTCAAAAGGTGCTTCTTGGCGAGCTCTGCAGTCGTTCCCTGGTGTCATCACGGATAAACGGTTATCTGAAGTAGCTGCCGGAACATCAAAGCGGACAAGATGTACCGCTGTCAAGCGGATGTGATCCTCCGGGTCCACCCTGTAGTAATACTCTTTCGTGCGAAGACAAAGGCTTGTCCTCCACGAAACGTCCGGCACGACCGCATTTGACTTCCCTTGCGTGGTGGAGCCTAATCTCAGCGGCGACTCTGAAGCCATCCACTTTGAAGACGCGCCCCTTGCTGTTCCGACAGGAGCGGCCTTCTAAGTGTCCGAAACCAAAAGGGATTCTCTGTGCGACCGAACTTTTCCGCCCTGCTTCTTCTTGCTGCCTCAGCTCCCTGGACCCCTCACCTTGCCGCGCAACGCACCGGAAACGTCGGCGTCTGGCTTACTAGTCAGGATCGGAGTCGGTTGCTGGCCCAGGGGCCTGCCACCATCGAGCTACATCCGCGCGGCACCGAAGCCGCAACCATCACCGTCGACGACAAAAAGCGCTACCAAACCATTGACGGCTTCGGCTTTGCCCTGACCGGCGGCAGCGCTCAACTTCTGATGAAGATGGGTTCCGGCGATCGGCACGCTCTGCTGCAGCAGATCTTCGGCCGCGGACCGAATGACGCCGGCGTGAGCTACCTGCGTGTCAGCATCGGTTCGTCCGACATGAATGATCATGTCTTCACCTACGATGATCGCCCCGAAGGACAGGCGGATCCGTCGCTTGCGCATTTCGCCCTGGGTGAAGACGAGAAGGATGTTGTGCCCGTGCTTAGAGAGATCCTCGGGATCACCCCAGACCTACAGATTTTGGCCTCTCCCTGGACCGCCCCATCCTGGATGAAAACCAATGCACTGCCAAAAGGCGGAAATCTACGTCCCGAGTTCTACTCTGCGTATGCCGCCTACCTTGTGCGGTATCTGCAAGCCATGCGCGGCCACGGTATTGCCATCGCGGCCGTCACCATGCAAAACGAGCCGCTCAACCCCAAAAACACGCCGAGCATGGTGATGGAAGCAACCGAGCAGCAGACGTTTCTGCGTGACGCGTTCGGCCCCGCATTGCGCAAGGTGAACCTGCACACTCGTGTCATTCTGTTTGATCACAACTGCAACCATCCCGATTACCCCCTCACCGTCCTCAGCGATCCAAAAGCCCGGGCCTATGCCGATGGCTCCGGCTTCCACCTCTACGAAGGCGACATCACGGCCCTGTCACAGGTGCACGACGCTGTTCCCGACAAAAATCTCTACTTCACGGAGCAGATGGTCGTGGAGCATACCCGCGATGGCGTGCTGGAGCCTGTGGCGGTGCCGGTCTCAAGGATCGTCATCGGGGCCATGCGTAACTGGAGTCGCACCGTGCTCTTATGGAACCTGGCGGCTGACCCAGGCTTTGGGCCCCACACCAACGAAGGAGGCTGCCCGGTCTGCCAGGGAGCGATCACGCTGGACGGCAACACCGTTTCCCGCAATATCGCGTTCTACACCGTCGCGCAGGTTTCAAAGTTTGTCCCCCCGGGCTCTGTACGCATCGACTCCACGGAACCTGACCCGGAGTTGGCAAACGTAGCCTGGATTACGCCACAGGGCCATGTGCTGCTGGTCACGAACACCAGCACACAACAGAAAAAGTTCAAGGTTGCTGTTGGCCAACAGGAGTTTTCCGCAGAGCTTGAGCCGGGCAGCGTGGCAACGTATGTCTGGCAGTAGCGAGGCTGTGAGCCGTCACGCTTCTGCCCGTCAGGGAAGGCTCACCGTGAACGTCTGATGCAGCTTCGCCGTTGAGTCCATCCCGATCCACAAGTCAAAGGTTCCCGGTTCCAGGACACGGCGATGCAGCGTCGGACTCCAGTAGGCAAGCGCATCCGCATCCAGCGTCAGCTCGACTGTCTGGGTGGCTCCGGCCGCCGCAGAAACTTTGCGGTACGCTTTCAGCTCGCGTATC
>CAXTGN010000350.1:697-5784 GCA_964243455.1 uncultured Acidobacteriaceae bacterium | reverse complement strand
GAGCCATTCACGTCCACCCCACCGAAGGGGCTGGGGGGCGGTGAGGAGGTTCGATTGAAACCAAGCCTCTCCCCGATGTCGTTCCACCCAAAAGGGTTTGGTAAGGGCAGGCCGTCTCTCCGGGCCCGGGCCGTGTGGTACGCCTCAAAGACCTGGTAGAACACCCAGCCCCAGACCAGCCAATAAAAAACCCAGTTCAGGTTGTCGGCCAGCGTGACCAGGATCACGAACACGATCAGGTGCATGGCCCCTTTGGCGTATTGGCCGTTATACATCGCTCCCACGCCAGGAATAAAGCCTAGAATACCCGCCAATACGGGGTTGGCTTCTCCCACTACAGGGGGCATCGACCCCGGTCTGCCAGCACCCGGAAAAGCTCCGCCACGAACAGCCTGCCAGCCTGCGGTGGTCTGCCCTTGAGTGGCACAAGCCGGGCAAAATACTCCATTTGCCAGCCGCTGCACGCTGTCGGTGGTCAGGGGGCGACCGCACTCCTGGCAGTAACCTACCGGCGCCGTTCCGCTACCGAAGCCAGCAGTGGTCTCGGCTCGGCCTTCGGGGGTGTTCGTATCGTCAACCATCGCCTCCTCCTGTTCTGGCACGAACGCGCCGTTGTCGCTTCTTCTATCGAACAGGGACACTGGCCCCTGCATTCGTTCCTACCTGGAGCTCTCCGGGCTGTCTGGCCCGTCCATCTGGGCGCGCATCTCGTTCACTCTGGACTGCACCCGGTACACCACCCGCAGGCCCTGGATCGACCGCACCAGGGACGCGCTCTTGTCGGCTACAGTCCGGTGCAAACTCCCCGTCCGAAGGGTCTGTGCATCCAGTTGCCCCACAGACACCCCCAGCAGATTTACGGTCAGGCAGATGGACAGGAACGCCATGGCGCCTGTCATCGCAAGCCGGGGCTGCAGAAGCGTGGACCAGGTCCCCTCGTCGCCGCGTAACCAACTCCACAGTGTCGCCCCTGCTGGAACGCCGATATCTCCGAATCCCACGTGCACGGGAACCGGCATCGCCATCGGCGGCAGCTCCGGCAGCATCACCCCGGCCTCTTCCATCCCGGTCGTCTGCGCCAGAATGTTGGCCAGCAGATGGGTCGGAGGCTCCGGAGTATGGTCCTTCAGCACAGTCAGCCATGCCATACCGCGCTGCGCGGCGGAGAGTTCCTCCGTGCACGCCGGGCACCCTGCCAGGTGCTGGTTCAGACCCCGTTGTTCGGCGTCGCTGAGCAGGCCTTCGGCCGCATCGGGAAGAAGCGTCGTCCAGGGTGCACAGGTGGCCCTCATGCGTTCCGCAGGCCGTACCACCCTGGCCTTCATGTTGCGATGATCTTTGAGTGACATGGCTAGACCACCTGTCCTTCCATACCTTTAAGTAGACGCGCCAACTCGGCACGGCCGCGACTGATGCGGCTCTTCACCGTCCCTTGTGGGATGCAAAGGGTCTCCGCGATATCGCGGTAGTCCATATCTTCCAGATCGCGCAGGATCACCGCCTCCCTCAGTTCAGGGGAGACCTGCGCCAGGGCCCTTTGGATCTTGGCGCGCAGCTCCATCCCGGCCACGTGCCGCTCCTGTCCACCACGCGTATCGGCCAGGCGTTCGGCGCGCGTCGGTCCCTCGTCATCGCCGCTCACGCTCACGTCCAGCGACTCGCTGGCCCGGTCCATGCGCGAGCGGCGGTAGTGATCCACCAGCAGGTTGCGCGTCAGGGCCGTCAGCCATACCCCAAAGCTCGCTCGGCTCGGGTCGAAGCTCCGCAGGTTGCGATACACCTTCAGGAAGACCTCCTGCGTCAGGTCCTCGGCCTCTGTTGGGGATCCCGTGAAGCGGTAGCACAGCGCATACACACGCCGCTGCTGGCTGCGCACCAGAGCCTCCCAGGCGAAAGTGTCGCCCAGCAGGCAGCTGTACGCCAGCTCCGCCATGCGCTGATGTTCAGCGGCAACTTCCGGGGAGACCGGCGACCGTCCCTCCAGCCCTTTCGGCAGTTCCTGCGTCGGTCTGGGTGCGGGACGCGGGGCAGAAGAGCCCGTCTGCTCTTTGGCCGCGGTCCGCTCCCTTTCTCGCAGGCGATCTTCAGGCTCGGCCAGCACAGCGCTTAGTCCCGCCCCCGCATAAACCCGCGATCGTTCGCCGTTGTAGTTTCCCGGAGCCTTGGTCAGCCCGATCATCACCGGATTCACCACCATCGAAGCCATGCGAACACATACGTAACTCCGCCAAACTTGGTTCCCGCCGACCTCTCGACGCCATCCTCGATCCAGAGCTCTCCAACCCGGTCGACACGACGCTCTTCGGCGGGTGCTACTGCTTGATCACGCCACAGGCGATCCGGTTCCCGGAGCCCCCACTGGGATCAGTCTTCATATCGTCAGCCTTCTCATGCACCATCAGCGATGTCCCGCCATTGGACAACAACGAGTTCGGCGATCCCGGTTGCAGTGTCACAGCGCTCAGCGTCCACGTCGCCGAGCCGCGATGATCCTCGCCCACGCTGATGTTGCTCGGCGTATCCCCGGCATGGTGGCCACCCGGATTACTGAAGCCGTGCTGCTTGCTGTCCGGGTTGAAATGCCCGCCCGCGGTCTTGAAGTCCGGCGCCTCGCATACGGCATTCTGGTGAATATGCACCCCGTGCTCGCCGAAGGGAACGTTCTCCAGCGACACCTTCACCTGCACGCCGTCCTTCTTCTGCTTCAGCACGGCCGTGCCTGCCGCCTCGCCCTTGCTGGTCACCAGCTTGACCTTGATCTCCTTGACGCGCTTGGCATCCTGGCTTCTTCCCCCGACAGCCGCCAACGCCAGCAAACCGCAGCCCGCCAGCCGAACCGCATCTCTCAACCGTGCCTTCATGCAGTGCTCCCTATCTGTATGGTTTCGCAAGGCCCAGCATATCCCCTTCCGGGAAATCCTGAACACGGAACTCGCCCCCTATGCATTCTGTGACTCCGTTCCGGCTACCATCACTTCCAGCATGTCCCATTCCGCCGCAACGCCCGCTCCGGGCGCGCTCGAAATCATCACCGGCCCTATGTTCTCCGGCAAGAGCGAAGAACTGATCCGCCGCCTCAAGCGCGCCCGCATCGCGCGCCAGCGAGTCGCCTGCTACAAGCCCGACGTGGACCTCCGCTACCATCGCACCCACATCGCCTCGCACTCCGCGCAGACCCATGAGGCCGTTCCCGTCAGCTCCGTCGCGCACCTTCGCGCCGCCCTGTTTCCTCAACTCGATCATATCGAGGTCGTCGGCATCGACGAGGTCCAGTTCCTCGCGCCCGAAATCATCCCTCTGCTCATCGAACTTGTTGCCCTCGGCAAGCGCGTCATTGCAGCCGGGCTTGACATGACCTATGCGGCCGAGCCCTTCGGCCCCGTCCCTGCTTTGATGGCCCTCGCCGACACCGTCACCAAGCTGTCCGCCGTCTGCACGGTCTGCGGCGAACCCGCCATCCACACCCAGAGGCTCGGCCAATCCCAGGAGCTCGTCGTGGTCGGCGCTACAGGCATGTACGAGGCCCGCTGCCGTCGTCACTTTCAGCCCCACCGCGACGAGGCCGGCTCCGAGCAGCTCGAATTCCCGGCCGCAGCCCCGGAGGGTGCCGTTAAGGTGACCAAAGAGTAGCTGCGTTCCCCAAGCACCTTGCGATACTCTTTCGCCACCATCATGTACAAGCATTTCGCCGCTCTGTGCCTTCTTCTTCTTTCCGCGGCCTCATCCCTTGCGAATACCCCGGCTCACTGGTTCCAGGTCAAAACAGAGCACTTCACCGTCCTTTCCGACGGGAGCGATCGCCAGGCGCGCCACACCGCCGGCCAGCTCGAACGCATGCACGCCGTCTTCGCCAGACTGCTGCCCAACGCCGTCGACGACCCCGGTTCCCGCATCGTTGTGCTCGCCCTTCGCGACCGCAAGAGCTTCCAATCGATCGAGCCAGCAAGCTACCTTGCCAAGAACGCCCTTGATCTCGCCGGTCTCTTCCTCCGTGGCGATGACCGGAACTTCATCCTTCTCCGCCTTGATAATTCCGGCGATCATCCCTACGAAACCGTCTACCACGAGTACACGCACTACATGGTCCGGCACGCGGACTACATGCCGGTCTGGATGAACGAAGGACTCGCGCAGTTCTACCAGAACACCGACATCTTCGATAACGAGGTGCGGCTGGGGCAGCCCAACAGCAACGAAATCTTGTACATGCGCCAGCAGCGTCTCATCCCCCTCGAAACCCTGTTCCAGGTCGACCACAACTCCCCCTATTACCACGATGAAAACAAGGGAAGCGTCTTCTACGGCGAATCCTGGGCGCTTACCCATTTCCTTTTCATGGAAGACTTCGCGAAAGGTGAGGTGCGGCTGCGAAACTACGCGAAATACCTGATTGCCGGCGAAAGCTCCCTTGCCGCCGCGCAGCACGCCTTCGGCGATCTCAAAGTGCTTCAGAATCAGCTGGATGCGTACATCAATCGGGGCGACTATAAGTCGCTCGTAACGCAGTTGAAGGATGCGGTCGACGAGAAAGCATTGGACGTCCACCCCGTGCCCACGTCCGAAGCAGACGCTATGCGCGCGGACGTTCTGGCGCGGGTCGGCCGGACCACCGAAGCCGAAACGCTCGCCAAAGCCGTCCTGGCAGAAGCTCCGGACACGCCCGAGGCGCACGAGAGCATGGCCTGGATCAAGATGCGGGAAGGCGACATGGAAGCCGCGCGCAAGTGGTACAGCGAAGCCGTGTCCCTGCACTCCACCAGCTATCTCGCCTTCTACTACGCCGGCTCCCTTTCCATGCGCGATCCTCGGAACGCACCGGAAATCGCTGCCGATGACCTCCGGGAATCGATCAAACTCAACTCGCGCTTCGCCCCGGCACTCGCGTCGCTGGCGCAGTTCGACGCCATGCACAATGAAAAACTGGACGAAGCGCTCCAGATGAGCCTGCGCGCCGTCTCAGCCGACCCTGGCAACATCGACTATCGCCTGAACACCTGCGAACTTCGGGTCCAGCGCAAGGAACTGCCCTCCGCCATCTCCGGTCTGAAAGCGACAGAAAACCTGGCTCACACCCCCGAAGATCGCGC
>CAXTGN010000350.1:0-677 GCA_964243455.1 uncultured Acidobacteriaceae bacterium | reverse complement strand
TGGAACAGGTGCAGGAGTACCAGGAGCAGACCGCAAAAATGAAAGCGCTGCAGGCCGAGGGCGCGACCGAGATGGCCGCCGAGGCCGCAAGACCCCAGCCCACAGGTCCCAGAACCATCACCGACACACAGGGCAAGGTCCTCCATCCGGTTGTGCTGAAGGAACCGGACCACAAGCTTCCGGACGCGCCACCCTCCGCGCCCAAACACACCGTCATCGGCACCATCCACGGCGTGGGCTGCTTCTATCCCAAGGGCATGACGCTGCAGATCGACGGCAAAGGCACGCCCTTGTCGCTCTACGCCAATGACATGTACGCCGTGGCCTACACCGCAGGCAACTTCACGCCTGGCAAGGATCTCAATCCCTGCAACGAGTTCGACGGCCTCAAAGCCAAGGTCACGTATGCAGCGGTCGATGACCCCACCATGGCAGGGCAGATCGTATCCATGGAGTTGAACAAGTAACCTGGCTCCCTCGCCTACTTTGACTCCGACAGTGGCTGCCAAAGCTCTACTCGGTTCCCATCGCAGTCTTTGATCCACGCGAAGTGGCCGAAGTCATATTCATCGCGCTTCGGATCGATCCACACGCCGGCCGCCTGTAACTGGGTCAGCAGCCCATCGAGATCGTCCACGCGGTAGTTGATCATGACCTGCTGCGGAACGCCCTTTTTG
>CAXTGN010000349.1:4419-5808 GCA_964243455.1 uncultured Acidobacteriaceae bacterium | reverse complement strand
TTCATTGTGATGTTTGCCATGGTGCTTCCTTATCTGGGCATCGCTGTCTGTGAGACCGGTCGAGCGACCTTGGCGACAGACGATTGATCCCTGGGTTGGGAGATTTGGGTTCCTTGCCCTCGGCACGGTGCTGAGGGGTGGTGCAAAGGTTCTAAGTTGTAGGTTGTACGTTCTAAGTAACGGCGAAGCGGCCACCCACAACTTAGAACATACAACTTAGAACCCAAGCGCGATTAGCGCTTGCTGAACTGGAACCTGGCGCGAGCGCCCTTCTGGCCGTACTTCTTGCGCTCCTTGCCGCGCGAGTCGCGCGTCACGAAGCCGGCAGCCTTTAGCGTCTTGCGCAATTCGATGTTGAACTCCATGAGGGCGCGGGCGATGCCGAGCTTGACGGCGTCTGCCTGACCGTTGACGCCGCCGCCCTTGACAGTCGTGAAGACGTCAAAGGTCTCGTTGATGTCGGCGATGCCGAAGGGCTGCTTCGCGGCGGCACGCTGCGCCGGGGTGACGAAGTACTCTTCAAAGCCTTTGCCGTTAACCTTCCACTCGCCCGAACCGGGGCGGAGGAAGACGCGGGCGATGGCGCTCTTGCGCCGCCCGGTGCCGTAGTACTGAATCAGATCTGCCATCGTTATCCCTTTAGCAGGGCCCAGGGCACAGGGCCCAGGGTCCAGAAAACTTTACCGGGGCTGAAGCCCCGTACCATCTATGCCGATCGATGTCTGGGCTGAAGCCCAGACCTACCGGTGAAGCGATTGCTGGACCCTGACTACTGGGCCCTGACCCCTGCCCTAGCCGCGGAGTTCCATCGCGACGGGCTGCTGTGCGTGGTGCGGATGGTCCTTGCCCTTGTAGACCTTAAGCTTCGTGGCCATCTGGCGGCCGAGCTTTGATTTGGGCAGCATGCCTTTGATGGCTTCTTCGAGGATCTTTTCGGGGCGACGGGCGAGCAGCTTGATGAAGCTCTCTTCACGCAGGCCGCCGGGGTAGCCGGTGTAGCGGCGATAGATCTTCTGCTCGGCGCGCATGCCGGTGACGTGGATTTTTTCCGCGTTGACCACGATGACGTGGTCGCCCATGTCGATGTAGGGCGTATAGAGCGGGTTCCGCTTGCCTGTGAGAACGGCTGCGGCCTCTGAGGCGAGGCGGCCGAGGGTCTTACCATCCGCGTCCAGCACGAACCACTTGCGCGGGATGTCCTTGCCGCTGGGGATAACGGTCGACATTGTTGTGTACTCCTTACCTCTGCCGTCTTCGTGGCCGGCGTGAAGCGCGAAGATATTGTGCCTGGCCCCAACCGCGTGGAATGGGGGCGGAAGCGATTGCCGAACGCACGGCACCTTGCCGAAACGCGGGTAACCGACGTTGTTGTGGAGCGCACGGAGCCTG
>CAXTGN010000349.1:2569-4409 GCA_964243455.1 uncultured Acidobacteriaceae bacterium | reverse complement strand
CTTACCTCTGCCGTCTTCGTGGCCGGCGTGAAGCGCGAAGATATTGTGCCTAACCCTCGAAATGAGGGGGATGGGCGGCAGACAACGCGCATGGCCCGATGCCGCGCGCGGGTACACCGACGTTTCGTTTTGAAGCGCACAGAGCCTGACTGATGCCGGGCTGGGGAGCGGAGATCTCTCGGTCTCTTCGGTAACAGAGTGCCTGGCGCCTGAAAAACGGCTGCCGGAGAGCGTCTCGCCTCAGTGCTTCGTGTCCGCTCGCAAACTTCTGCCTTCGGCATGCTCACCGGATGATGCCATCCGGACACACGGAGGTGCGGGCGCGAAACTGCGCGAGTTCATAGGATAACGAAGGGTAGCTGCATGGTCAAGACAAAGCCGACGTGGAATGGCGAGCGCCCCCTTGCGTTCCTTCGTTACTGACTTATTTGCTCCACCGTCTCCTGCACAAAGCGCTGGTATAAGGCCACGTATTTGAGTTGAATCCGCTCATCACTGCCATGAACGCCCTCGTTTTCTGCGAACGTCCGAGGGACGCGGATGCCGTAGGCGTTCACGCCCTTGGCGCGTAAGAAGGCAGAGTCGGTGGCTCCCGTTGTCATCATCGGGACGGTGATCGAGGCGGGTAACAGCCGCCTCTGGACAGAGGCGAGCGCCGTAAACATTTCTGTGTGTAGCGAACTCGATGGTGCCGCGGGCATGCTGTCGGCGAGATCCGGCGGCAGGATAGTGACGGCAGGGTCGTCGATGAGGCGCTTGATTCCTGCGTAGAAAGCGTCCATGTCTTCGTCCGGCAAGGCACGGATATCAACCTGGGCCTCCGCTTCCGGCGGGATGACGTTGGACTTGAAGCCGCCGGTCAGCACCGTCGGGACGACCGTGGTGTGCATCATGGAATAGAACTGCGGCATGCGCTCGTGGAGGGCGTTTTGCGTCGCAGGGTCGTCCGGAGTTCGAAACAAGCGGGCCTGCTCCGGCGGAGAGATCGTGGCGAGGCGCGCGAAGAACTCGCGGGTCGTGTCGTTCAGGCGCACGGGCGTCTCCCATGTTCCGAGCTTCGCCACGGCCAGCGCCAGATGCGTGATGGGGTTGCTGAGCGACGGCACGGAGGCGTGCCCGCTCTGTCCTTTTGCGACCAGGCGAACACCCCGTGGCAGCTTCTCACCAGTTGCCACGCCGATGTACGGAATTTGATCGCCCTGCACCTCGGCGGCTCCGCCTTCGTTCAGGGCAAACTCGCAGGTGATCCTGTCCCAGTAGCGTTCGACGAGCGTGTGCATACCGGCGGGTGAACTCGTCTCTTCGCTGGCTTCCGCGAGGAAAATCACGTCGCGCGACAGCTTGCGACCGCTGCGATGCAGCTGGAGCATGGTCTCCATGTGGGCCGCGAGCGGGCTCTTGTCATCGGAGGCCCCCCGGCCATACAGAACGCCATTGCGAACCTCGGCGGCGAACGGGTCAACGCTCCAGTGCGTGCGATCTACGGGCACCACATCCTCGTGCGCGAGCAGGAGGATGGGCTTTTTTGCACCGGATCCCTTCAAACGCGCCACGAGGCTGGCACGTCCGGGCACGGTCTCCAAGAACTCGGAGGCAAGGCCCTCGCGCTGGAAGACCGACGCGACGTAGGAGGCTACCTTAGACTCGTTGCCGGGTGGGTCCTGTGTGTCGATTCGGACCAGGTCGTGAAGAAAAGTTGACGTCTCCTCGGCGGCCTTTTCGGGAGAGAGCACGCCTGCCTGCTGAGCCGAAGAGTTCATGCCCGATACGGTGAGGCAGAGGAAAAGTGCGGCAGTCCGCAGGTTCATGCAGTCGTGTGCTCCTTAGGGGCGACGGAATA
>CAXTGN010000349.1:547-2559 GCA_964243455.1 uncultured Acidobacteriaceae bacterium | reverse complement strand
ACAGGGACACCTGCGTTACTCCTTGCCTTCCACCAGCAACTGTTCGATCTTGCCGTCCGGTTCCAGGTACGAGGTGAGGCGGACGCTTGTGCCGCCCGAAAACGTGGCCTTGTACGTACCGAAAGTCATGCCGCCCCGCAAGGCCGAGCCTTCCATCGTGACGGAGCTGACCGTGCCTAACGGCCCCAGGCTGGACTGGAAATCCGCCAGCGCGTCTTGGTTAAAGTAGTCGTTGCAGTCCGCCGTGAACAGGCTGCGGTCGATCTTTCCCTGAACCAGGCCGGTCATGATCGTCTTCAGCCTCGGCGCAAAGGCGGCGGCCGTGGCATCTGCGGGCGAGTCCGCCGCGGCTGGTGTGAGAACCATCGGCAGCAAGGCGCGGGCGATCTGCGACGCGGCGCCAGATGCCTCTTGATTCGTCAGCACGGCGATTGCCACCTTGCTGTCGGGCAGCAGCAGGTTCTCCGCGACGAAACCGCCCACCTCGCCCGAGTGTTCAATCGCCTTCTGGTTGGCGATGGTGCGGATCGAGACGCCGAGGCCGTAATGGCTGTCCTGACCGCCGGCCAGCTTAAAGGGCGTCTCAAACTCGCGGTAGCTGGCCTTGTCGAGCAGGCTCTCGTTGAGAATGGTCAGATCCCAGGTGAGCAACGAGGCTACCGGCATGGCGAGGTCGCCGTCGCCGAAGTACCAGCCCGGGGCTTCCATCGCCGCCGGCCGCAGGGGGGCAAGTGCGTTGCGCATGTAACCGGTCACCTGGAGTTCGCTCTGCTGGGTGTTGAGATTCAGCACGTCGTGGAGGCCTGCCGGTTGCAGCACCCGGGTCTTCATGAACTCCGCAAAGGGTACCCCGCTCACTTTCTGCACGATGAGCGCGGCGAGGACGAAGTTGGTGTTGGAGTACTGCCACTGGGTGCCCGGGTCGAAGTCCAGCGGCTTGCCGGCAAACTCCTCGACGAGCTTCAGCGGGTCGCCCGGCTGTTTCCAGCGCGGGATAGTGTAGTCCTGTGGCGCGTAATCCTGGTAGCCGGAGGTGTGGGTGAGCAGATTGCGCAGAGTGATGTCGTTGGCCCGTGTCAGCTGCGGAAAGAACTTTGCGACCGGGTCGTCGAGCTTGAGTTTGCCGTCCTGCTGGAGCAGCAGCACTGCCGTGGCCGTGAACTGCTTGGAGATGGAGCCCACGGGATAGGCCATGGTGGGCGCGGCAGGCATCAATGGCTGCAAACGGGCCATGCCGAAGGCATGCGTGTAGACGACCCGACCGTTCTGCACGATGCCGACCGCGGCGGAAGGCACACCGGATTCGGAGACGACCTTCTGTACGGCGTCGTTGATCTTCGCCTCGGCTGCCGGCGCAAGCTGCGCATGGGCCGCTGCAAAGAAGAGGCCAAAAGCAACGGTGGCGAGAGCGCGTACGGGAAAGCTGGACGAGCGGCACGTGGGGGCAACAAGCGACATAGGGCGGAGCATAGCAGGTAGGGCGTTTCGCGAGAAGACAGAGGTAGGTCCGCTCGTCCCCAACGAGCAGAGCCGCTCCATCCGAGGAGGAGCGGCCCCCGCCGTCAGCCGTGCCGCAAGCAGGCTTGAATCGCCTGTTGGAGGAACGCTCGGTACTCGGGCTTTGGCATGCCTGCCCTGAGCTTTGCGGCCTGTTCATCGTCCGGCCAGTGGCTCTCGTCTTCGTACATGCGCCGGAAGCCCTCGCCCAGCTCCCGGTCCCCGAGGGTAAACTCGTCCGCTAAACGCATCCATCGAGCGACCAGGGCCCTGCCCTCGGCGCTGTCGGGCGAGACGTCCTGATCAAGGGCGCGCTGAACATCGGCGTATACCACCTGCCACTTCGCGCCAAGTTCTGCGTTCTGTTCAGGCGTCCTCTTGGCACGCCGCTCCCGAAGCGCCTCAGCGGCCTTCGGACTGTAATACCTCTCTGTCCAGTTTGTGGTTTCCTGCATCTGTATCTCCTTCAGGATGGTCTGGTAGAGAAGCCACTCGGGTTCCGCGGAGTCTGCTGC
>CAXTGN010000349.1:0-537 GCA_964243455.1 uncultured Acidobacteriaceae bacterium | reverse complement strand
GCATGCTCAATGGCCCGCAGTATGCGATCGATCCCGGCTCGCCGCTCACGTAAACTGACTGCTGACGCGTAAGCGTGGGGTTCAGGGTCTCTGGGCTTTTGCCGACTGAAGCATCCATCAGCGCGGCAATCTCCCGCAACGACAGACCGAGATACCGGAGCACAAGAATGCGCTCCAGTTTGCCCAGATCGTTGTGGCAGTACAGCCGGTATCCACTCTTTAACCGGTGAACCGGGGAGAGCAGCCAACACGGTCGTAATGGTGCAACGCGCGAACCGTGACACCGGCCATCCTGGCGAACTCTTGTATGCGAAAGGTGCTCATGGGTCTTACCTAGAACGAGCTTGAAGTCTGACGCAGGGTGAGAGTCAACCCCCAAAAGAAAAGAGCCACCCCGGGCGGGGTGACTCTTTGTTCTGCCTGTGTTCGCGCCTGGTTACTGGTTGCGCTTCCAGTTAAGGAGATCGCCCAGCGTGGTGGAGGAAGAGGACGAGCCGCCAGAGGACGGGCCGCTAGTACCCTTGCTCTTACCCTGCC
>CAXTGN010000348.1:0-5814 GCA_964243455.1 uncultured Acidobacteriaceae bacterium | reverse complement strand
CTACCCGCAGGCCCGGATCGTCCGTACCCCGGAGGCCGCCTTTGCCGATCCCGAGATCGACCTCATCATCGTCGGCACCCCCAACGACACGCACGAGGCGCTCGCGCAGGCAGCCCTGGCCTCCGGCAAACATGTGGTGGTCGACAAGCCTGTGGCCCCAAGCAGCAGCGCTATCCTCGCTCTCGCCGACGCAGCCCGGGTTGCCGGAAAGCACCTCATTCCCTTTCACAACCGCCGCTGGGACGGTGACTTCCTCACGTTGCAGCAGATCCTGCGCGAAGAGAAGCTCGGCCGCATGGTCAAGATCATCTCGCAATGGGACCGCTTTCGCCCCACTCCCCGCGAGGACACATGGAAGGAACAGCCCGGTCCTGCCCACGGCATTCTCCAGGATCTCGGGCCACACCTGATGGACCAGGCTCTCGTCCTGTTCGGGCTTCCACAGCGAGTGACGGCCAGTGTGCGCCGCGACCGCGCCGGCAGCGAGATCGAGGACGCCTTCGATATCGTCCTCGGCTACGACCTGGCCTCCAAGACTGCAGCTCCGGCCGCCCTGTCGCCAGCGGGTGCGGCCACACCCACCCACCAATTTCAGTACGAGTGCCACGCGACGATGATTGCGGCCGATGCCGCCCCGCGCCTTCAGGCCCACGGCACGCATGGCAGCTATACCAAGTGCGGCCTCGATCCGCAAGAGGCGCACCTTGTCGCAAACGGCCGCCATCCACCCCAGCTCGGCTCATCCGTTCCCTGGATTGAAGAACCCGAGTCCAGCTGGGGCACCCTGACCCTGGCGCACGACCCACGCCAGCCTGCGGATCTAAGCCGCTATCGCTTACCCACGCATCCCGGTGACTACCGGCTTTTCTATGCCGGTGTCCGCGACGCTCTGCTCCACGACGCCCCGCTGCCTGTAACCGCGATCGACGCCTTTCGCGTAGCTCGTCTGATCGAACTTGCCCGGCAGAGCAGCAGCGAACGGCGCACCCTGGACGTCACCATTTCGCCGTCCTGACAGAGTCAGGCTACGCAATCAGATTGGCAGAAACTAACGGTTCGAGGGCTCTGCGGGCTGGAGGTCGGTTACATCTGCTCTCCGCCGCTTAGGTCTGTCCGAGGACACCGTTCACCATGCGCTGGATCCCTAATGGATTTCCCCGGCGCAGCGACTCCGGCAGTACGGCATCCGGAAAGTCCTGATAGCAGACCGGTCGAGCAAACCGCAGCATGGCTCGTGTTCCCACGGACGTCCACCGTGCATCCGAGGTCGCCGGGAAGGGGCCGCCATGCACCATGGCGTGGCATACCTCCACTCCCGTAGGGTAGCCATTCACAAGGATGCGCCCCACCTTGCCCTCCAGCACACGAATCAACTCGCGCGCCGACTGCAGGTCCTCATCGGTGCCATGCAGCGTGGCCGTTAGGTGCCCATGCAGCCAACGTGCGGCCTCTACTAGAGTTCCGACGTCACCGTAGTGCACGAGCAACGTCGTTGGCCCAAAGACCTCCTTTTCGAGTGCCTCATTCCGCAAAAAGTCGGCCAGGGGCACGGAGAAGACAGCTGCCGAGGCCATAGCTCCGGTCCCATGCGGCGCACTCTGCTGTCCCGCAACCCACTCTGCCTGTCCGCCGGCCAATCGGCCCTGGACACCCTCCGCGTAACGGGCCGCAATCGCCAGCGTCAGCATGCCGTGGCCGCCCAGGGTCGCCACACCTGCCCTTAGCGCATCCAGGAACGCCCCGCTTCCCTCTTCCGGCACAAAGACCAACCCGGGCTTGGTGCAGAACTGCCCCGAGCCGAGCGTGAAGGATCCCTGCAGACCTGCAGCCAATGCGGCTCCACGCTCGCGCATCGCTCCCGGCAAGACGAAGAGCTGATTCGTGCTTCCCATTTCGGCGAAGCATGGAATCGGCTCAGGGCGGTCCGCCGCAAGCCGCATCAGTGCCTGGCCGCCACTCGCTGAACCTGTGAACGCGACGGCCTTGATCCCGGGATGTTGAACAAGAGCCTGCCCCACCGTGATGCCACCATCGAGCAAGAGACCGAAGACGCCCTCCGGCAATCCAGCCCCCCGAACCGCCACGCGAACCGCAGTCGCGACGAGTTCGCTCGTGCCGGGATGGGCCGGATGCCCTTTGACCACCACGGGGCAGCCCGCAGCCAGTGCCGCCGCGGTATCGCCACCGGCCACGGAAAATGCCAGCGGAAAATTGCTGGCGCCGAACACAGCGACCGGTCCCAGGGGCCGCAACATCGACCGCACATCCGGCCGCGGTAATGGCTTGCGCTCAGGCAGTGCGTCGTCGATGCGAGCGTCCACCCAGGATCCCTCTTCGGCCACCTCCGCGAAGAGGCGCAGCTGCCCTGTGGTTCGCGCCAACTCTCCCTGCAGCCGCGCGGGAGCGAGGCCGGTCTCAAGATGCGCCCTCGCCACGATGGCTTCGCCGTTGGCCGCTAGCTCATCGGCCACCGACCGCAGAAAGGCCCCACGCTCCCTGCCGCCGATGGCCCCAAAGGTGAGCACGGCATCCTGTGCGGCATGCACCGCAGCGTCCACCTCCGACAGGCTGGCGCTTCGAAAGCGGGGCTCCAAGCTCTGCCCTGTCATCGGGTTCACCGCAGCAAAGGTGTCGTCCTGCATTGATTTTTCTTTCGCCACCGATACCGCCTCTCCAGCCATGTTCGTCTCCCATCCGCAAGACATCATCTTCGCAGAGGAACGTCGTGGAAGTCGCCAAGACCGAGGCTCTATGGCGCACAATCGATTTGCATGGACCTGCGCTTGGCAGCACGCGAGATTTTTCTTGAAGCGCTTCGTGCTGTGGATCTGCGCAGCGTCATGCGACGCAAGCTGCAGGCCGTCCATGAACGTCTAGCGATCGGCACTGACCTTTATCCAGTGGCTGACTTCGACAAGATCTTTCTCGTGGCCGTGGGCAAGGCCGCTCTGCCCATGGCCGAAGCTTTGCTCGAAGCACTCGACCCCTTGGTCTGCGCCAGGCACGTTCTTCAGGGCATCGTGATCGGCACGGCGCTGCCCACGCAGCCGGATCCGCGACTTGTCTTTCGCATCGGCAGCCATCCTGTGCCCGACGAGAGCGCGGCGGTCGCTGCCCGCAGCATCCTGAAACTGCTCCGGACCGCGGACGGCCGTACACTCGTGGTCTTTCTGATCAGTGGCGGCGCCTCAGCGATGGTCGAGCTGCCCATAGTGCCAGCGCTGAGCCTGCACGACATCGCCACTTTTTACCAGGCGCTTGTGCATTCCGGTCTGTCGATCGGCGAGATGAATACGTTGCGCAAACATCTTTCCGCGGTGAAAGGAGGTCGTCTGGCCCTTGCCGCCATGCCTGCCACGCAATGCACGCTGCTGGTCTCCGACGTTCCGCCCGGGCAACCGGAGGTCATCGGCTCGGGGTTGTCGATGCCCGATCCCACAACGTTGGCGGACTGTCGAGACCTACTGCAGAAAAGGCTGACCAGTACTTCCCTGCCAGGGGTGGTGCGTGAGCTCCTGGTTTCCAACGCACTCCCGGAGACTCCCAAACCACAACATCCGGCCTTTGACCGGTCCACCATCCACACGCTGTTATCCAGCGCCGACCTGTGCGACGCCGCGCAGGTCGCTGCTGCTGCACGCGGATTCGCGGTTGCAGTCGACCTCACGAGCGACGAGTGGGATTACCGCGACGCGGCGAATGTGCTCCTGACTCGACTAGCCTCGATCAAATCCGAGCAGCCGTTATGCCTGATTTCGGCGGGCGAGATCTCCGTTCCGATCGTCGGGGTGCCCGGCACGGGAGGCCGCAATCAGCAGTTCGCCCTGGAGTGCGCCCGGAGACTTGCCGGCGCTTCAGGCACGAGCGTTGTGCTCAGCGCCGGCTCGGACCACGGCGAGCCGCGCGCTTGCACGGGGTTTCAGCCTGGATCGTGCGCTGTCCGAATACGACGCCTTTCCGCTGCTGGATGCGATTGGCGACACGGTTGTTACAGGGCCCAGCGGGAACAATCTGCGTGACCTTCGACTGCTGATGAGATCTCCGGGATTGTGATCCCGCACTCCAGGTAATCCGGCCCCGCCCACAACCATTGAGAATCGCTCGGCTACCTGACGCCCAACCGCAAGAGCCCGGACTGAAGGCCCGAGCTCTCGTGGTGTTCCGAATCAGCCGTGCTCACCTTGGCAAAGGAGCTGTTCCGCGCACCGTGAATTCAGCCTGGCTCTTCTGAGCCGTTTCGGCGGGTTGTGCCGATCCCACACTCAGCTCATAACGCCCCGCCAGCACGGCACGAGCTCCCTTCTCGTCCACGCTGGAGAGGGAGCGCGGATCGATCGTAAGCGTCACGACGCGGCTTTCGCCAGGCTCCAGCCGGACGCGCTCGAAGCCCGCGAGGGAACGGATCGGTCCACCCTTTTGCGGCGTCTTCACGTACGCCTCCACCACTTCATCGCCAGCAATTGCGCCTCTATTGCGCACGCTCACCGTAGCGGTCAGCGGCTCGCCTGCTTTCAGCTCCTTTTCTACCTCCACCGGGCCATACGCAAAATTCGTATAGCTGAGCCCGTAGCCAAAGCCCCAAAGTGGCTTGCCCGTGTAATAGCGGTATGTCCGGTTCGTCATGGCATAGTTGGTGAACTCCGGCAGATCCTCAGTACCCGCATAGAAGGTGACGGGAAGGCGGCCTGCTGGATTGTTTTCACCAATCAGGGTCTCCGCCACGGCAGTGCCGCCGGCCACGCCCGGGTACCATGCCTGCAAGACAGCCGCCGCATGCTCGTTTGCCCAGCGCAAAGCCACCGCGCTGCCGCTCAGGTTCACGACGACCACCGGCTTGCCCGTGGCGGCGACAGCTTCCAGCAGCTTTTCCTGCGTACTAGGCAGGTCAATGCTGGTACGGTCACCTCCGGCAAACCCCGGGATCTTGACCGGCATCTCCTCGCCCTCCAGCTGGGGTGAGAGACCGGTGAATGCGATGACGACATCCGCGTCCTTCGCGACGGCAACGGCCTCTGCCAGTTGCGCGTCCGCGGGTGCCTGCCAGGCCAGCGTCATGCCTCCACCGGACATATCCCCGGCGTGCGTGTATTCCAGCACGAAGCTGTGCGATTCCGTATCGTTCAACGTCAGTTCAAGATGCGCCGCTTTGGTGCCGTTCATCACAGGTGGCGCGGTCGGATTGGCCCCGTTGCCGAGCTTGAAGTTGCCCATGTCCAGGTGACCTGCTCCGCTCAGGCTGCCCTCGCCCAGCACCTTACCATCCATCAACAACCGATAACTTTCCTTCGGCGAATACGGAAACACGTCGCCGGGCGTGACGATCAGGTTGTACTTGCCCGCAACTGGTGCGCGGAAGCTACCCGACCATCGCACGGAGTAATCGTGCGTCTTCAGTTCAGGGACGGGCAGTAGATTGGCCCAGTCGTACTGGATATCCGGTTCTGTCTTCACTGCCACAGGTACGCCGGTCAGGTCCGGGGTGGCAAAGAACTCCGTCTTCAGGCCGTTGCCGAAGACGGTACGTGGCACGGGCACGCTGAAGCCCTCGGCGAGGTTGGATCCCTGGGCGTAGCGCACATTCACGCCCGAGAACTGCTGCTTGATGCCATCCAGCGGCGTGACCGGGTGCAGCGGTTGGCCGTTGTAGTTTCCCTCCAGCGAGACCAGCAGGTCCGCCGTCGGCCCCACGACCGCGATGGACTGCAAACCCGGCTTGAGCGGAAGCACGCCGGTGTTCTTCAGCAGCACCATGGACTCTTCTGCAGCACGCAGGGCTGCCGCACGGTGTGTGTCCGAGGCGATCTCGCTTTCCGG
>CAXTGN010000347.1:251-5816 GCA_964243455.1 uncultured Acidobacteriaceae bacterium | reverse complement strand
AGAGCGACGTCGTGGGTTTTCTTGAGAGCGTCGGACGCGAAGTTCTTACGCTCTTCTTCATTCAGACCAAATTTGCCGTTTAAGAGCTGAAAAGCATCGGGAACAAGGAAGTGATGCTCGTGATGACCTGAATCACTGCCAAAGGTGACAAATCCACGGGAAAGCGGCGTCGCTTGCTGGCGTACCCCCAGGGGAGGCTGACTGAGCCCGCCGGCTTCACGCAGCCAGCCGTCGAAAACGCTTCCACCGTAGTGAACGGCCTTGCCATTCCAACGAGTGGGCAGATTCACCTCAAAGCGAATCTCTTGAGCGGTTCGGTCGACCGGGCGAATGCCACCTACTACCTTGCAAAACCTATCCCCCGCACGGTGGACCTCTCGAGCGACCCGAAGCGCGGCTCCTTCGGTCGGCAATCCGATCGAAGAAGCAGGCACAACGAGCGACTTGAGACTCTTGCAATTGGAAAGCGGCAACTGATTCGTTTGAGCGACCGCTTGCCGTGATGGATTAGCCCAAAGCAGTGCTGCAACTAGGAACAAGGCGAGAAGTGGGACTTGCCTCTTCAAGATAGACCTCATTTGGATTCATCGAACGATGCAGCAGATTTGCAGTCGACACTCCGCATGGCACTCCGGGCGAAGGTCCATTGCCAGGGGAGTGAAGCGGCGGCAATCACGATGATGCCTATTACGAAACTGGCCGCGTCGTTTTTGATGCGCGTCGTAGCCTAGGAGGTGCTCAGAAGAGCTGCTCTCTCGAGAGCCTGTGTCTGACATAGTTCGGCATTGCTTCGAGGGAGGGACATTGGAGAGCTTCGCGATCTACGCATCGATGAAGGCCAAGGCTGGCAAGGAAGCTGAGGTCGACATGCTCTTGGTGAGCCTCCTGAGCTATGCAGAAGCTGAAAGGGCACCAAGCACTGGTTTGCTCTGAAGGGTCATGAGCGCACCTATAGCATCTTCGATACATTTGAGGACGACAGGTCTCGTTCATCTCACCTTGAAGAACGGATTGCCCAGGCACTTGTAGCACGCGCTCCGGAGCTCTTTTGAGGGAGATCTGCAACTGGCGGTTCTAGACGTCTTTGCCGAGAAGGAGTCCGATGATGATTAGCGACAAGGCTTCGACGAGCGGGTCGTGTAGCGAGGAGATGCCTGCCTTGTTCGAAAACGGGCTAACAGTTTGGTGGAGGCCCTGGGCAGGGTGCCCGTATCCGCCCTGTTACCCGGCGGCGTTCGTTGCTCTCTCCTCCTTTACCCGCACCGCCATGGTCAGCCTCACGGCCTGATTCCCTTGCGGGAGCGATACGGGCTTATCCTGTTCCGTTCCGATGACACAGTGGGTTAGGCCCTCTCTGCCACACCGACAGCGTTGTCTGCCCATGACGGAAGAGAATGGAACTTCCGTCCTCGCTGCAGGTTCGTCGTGCGGGCGCCAGGGACCTGTGCAGCATTTTTGGTGATGGTGGGGGCTGCGCCTACGCCGTTCATAGCCGACGGTTTGTCGACCAGTGACGGAATGAACACGGCAGCGTACCTGTCTTTGGGACCTCGATGCGAACCGGGCTCGGTGCGGCCGTCTCGTAATACTCGCGCAGTCGCTGTCGCAGTCGCCCTGCTTCCACTCGGACGGCTGCGTCGATCTCCGGATCGTAGTCTGTGGGCCGCCCCAGGACCTCCACCGCGATCTCATATTCTTTCGGGGTCGCTCCCGCCAGTAATCGCTCGACAACATAAGAGAGAAATGTGCGGCTGCGGCCAGCAGTTGCGAAGATCTTGGAGGTGACGACCCGCTCCAGTTCTTCGCGCACCGCCGCGACATCGAAGTCGGATTCTGCGCCGCTCGCCATCACAGCACCTTTTTCACGGCTGATTCTACCCGCCTTCGTTCGAAATGCATTGATCGCTCTCCGGCTTCTCTCGCAGGGAAACTGGCGCTGACCTTATGGCGCGTCCGGCACCCTGCGTCGTTGAGGAGGCTATGCCTGGCCGGCAGCCGCCCCATTGCCTCACACACCATGTGCCTGGATTTGGCCTTGACCGTGGCGCCAACAAGGCGTCTTAGATTCCATCGAAGGAAACGGGAGCGCTTTTCCTTGGTTCCACCCGGTTTATGGGCAATCGGGAAGCTACGCGGTCTCCGAGCGTCGCTTCCGAGCGGCTCGTCACTCGGGAACGACCGGATTACTTTCCAACATGCCGACATAACGGGACTGGTCCGGCGTGAATCCGTCCGATTGCGTGGCCTTCTTACGACGTACATACGACCGCTTGAAACACGAAGTTTGCTTACAATACAGATCACCCACATTTTTGGAAAGCTGACATGTCCAGTCTCAGAGTAAGGTCTTATGGTTGTAAGGCTGTTTGGTATGTTGTTGCCACGCTAACGTGCACCATTGGGAGTGCGTCAGCATTTGGACAGATCGCCACGTCCACGACCGTATCGTTTGCTCCCACGCCCGTCTACCAGGGAGAGACTCCAGTAGCAACCATAACCGTGACTGCCAATGGTGAGAGCACCCCAGATGGGGCCGTGAACTGCAACATTCAAGCACGGGGTCATGCCGCGGCTTACGCCCGCACTCTGCAGGACGGGGTTGCTTCTATACCTTTGACAACGGTAGCTCTAGATCCGGTTGGGAACGAATACACTCTCGCCTGTACTTATTCAGGTTCTCCGACTTACGCTGCGAGCGCTGCTACCCCGGTGCCCTTTCAGATCATCAACTGCTCGGTCTGGACCGTGAACGGCAACGGTACCGTAAGCCGCCTGAACTGCACAGGTACGGTGCTCGGCACCCAAGGCACGCCCGGCGCATCAGCTAGCGCCGGCGGCATCGCAGTCGACTCTACGGGCAATGCCTGGGCGGTCACCAACACGGCCGACTCCCTCGTCTTTGTCATTCCGGGCGCGACAGCTACCAGCACCTTCACCGGCGGGGGATTGCTGCAGCCCAGCGCGATCGCGATCGATGGTGCGGGTCAGGTGTGGATCGCGAACGGGGGCAACTCGGTTTCGTCATTCTCGAGCAACGGCACGGCGCAGAGTTCCGCTACCGGCTATGGCGCGACCGCAGCCGCGGCCCCCAAACAGCGGGTTCGTCATGTCGCACACTTAGCATGTGTCGAACCTGTTCGGAGCCGTGCAGTAAAGACTCGGGCCTGGACTGGACGCAAACAGCGGTCGGTCCTCGTGACATCAATGGACCTTCAGGCGAGACATGCAACTTGGGAAAGCCTCGACAGAGCCGCATCGCCTCGAGCCAAGCTCAAGGACACTGTGCTCGAGTCCCAAGCGTAGTCATGGGTTGCCAAGGGACAGTGTACTAACGCGATCTGTTCCCTGAAATCACTTCGCGCAAAGTAGTCGACACCCAGTTAGTTGATAACAGCCAGGTCGTTCCGACTGCCTTCGTCGGGAACGGACCATTTTCCGGCGTAATGACTCGACGAAAGCGTGGTTTGCGAAACATCCAGTGACCTCAGTCCCCACTGGAGCCGCTGTATCCCGCGAATTTTTCGCGGCTTCGCCGAACAAAGCCTAGGCAACTCCCAGCGAAGGCGAGCCTTCGCTGGAATCACCGTAGGTGCGGCCGAGTCAAGGCGCTTCCGATTAGTAGTTCTTGCAGATTGCTGTTGTCTGGTTCTTCTTCAACGATTCTTCATCAGAACGCCTTTTCCCGGGCATTAGAGACCTGAAGGGATGCCGTTGCTCTACCTTCTTGCCCAACATTCCACCTCGCCCCAAAGCGCCCCGAGTTCTCAGACCTAAGTGTTCTTTGTCATGGACAAGATCTCAAGACGACCGTTACGGCGGAGATTCATGAGCTGACTGCGCTAACATGCGTGGCTGAAACCAGAACCATGGCAGAGGATCTTCACATCCAAAGCCCATCAGTACAATGTACGACCTCAATCTTTAGAAAAGAGCTTACAGAGGAAAGAATGGGCTTATGGAGGTCCCGATGGGAACCGCAAGGAAAGTAGGCAGGCAGGCAGGAGAGGTGGTGCAAATGGATGCACCAAGTAACGTCGTAGATGGGAGCATCGCAGGGAGAGTCCGTGCGATGGGAAGGGCGTTGACTGTTGAAGAGCTGGCGAGGCTCTTCAACGTGAGCGAAAAGGGGCTCTACAAGAAGGTCAGCACGGGCCGCATGCCGGCAATCAGACTTGGTTCAATGATCCGCTTCGACCCGCACGCGACAGCGAAGTAAATTTAAGACCGAGCGGCGTAACAACTAATGTCACGATCACGAGGCTCCGGCGTCCCGCGCCGGGCTTTTGTTGCACGACAAGCGTTGTAAGGTGGAGGGCCTGTTTGTAAGGTGAATCGCGGGTACAGGGCGGAATCCGAGGGAACGGGGAAGAATCTGGAGTAACGGAAAGAATGCAGAATCCTGAGCATTCATGCGGCTAAAAGTGAGAAAGCCCCGGGATTCCGGGGGCTTTTCTAATAGTATGGCGGAGAGTGGGGGATTCGAACCCCCGATAGAACTTTTGGTCCTATAACGGTTTAGCAAACCGCCGCCTTCAGCCTCTCGGCCAACTCTCCAGCACGGGATAACAGGCTGATTCTACCCTGAGCCGCCGCGCACGCACAATGGCAGAGATCTGCACCGGTCAGTCACACCGATCTGATCTCCGCGTGGGTAGCCTGATTCTGAGCGCGAATCACAAGTTCGGCAGCCAGCAGGCACTGTGTCTGGTCCTGAGCCACATGCGTGCGGTTGGCGACATCGGCGATGAACTGCGGTCCGAAAGGCAGTGGCACGTCCTTGCAGTTCAGGTACCGCGCTGACGTCTTATCGACGACAAACAGGTGGTTGCCGCCCTTGCGCCCCGCAACGTCCGCATACTTGCGCAGCTCCATGTAGCCATCCGTACCCAGGATGAAGAGCCGGCCATCACCCCACGTGCCCAGGCCATAGGGCGTGAACCAGTCCAGCCGCACATACCCGAAGCCATGGTTGCCGCGCAGCATCATGTCCCCAAAATCCTGGAACTGGGGATGGTCGGGGTGTCGCACATTCGATACCTGCGCCGCGGCAACCTCGGCCTCCGTACATCCTGTATAGAACAGGAACTGATTGACCTGGTGCGATCCGATGTCCGTGAGGATGCCCCCATTACGCGCCGGGTCCCAGAACCAGTCAGGACGTCCCGCGCCACCCCCGGCCACCCCCGGACGTTGGTTGATCTGGTGGGGCGCGATGTTGATCGTCTGAATCACCTGCCCAATGGCGCCGGCCTGCACCATGTAGCCTGCCTGCACCGCGGCCGCCACCTCCAGCAGCTCGGAGTACATGATGGCGTAGGTCCTGCCCGTCTCGGCGCTGGTTTTGCGTACCTCCGCAAGCTGCTCCAGCGTAAGCGCACCGGGTTTGTCCGATAGGTAATCCTTCCCGTGCCGCATCGCGCGAACACCAATCGGGGCGCGCTGCACGGGAATCGCCGAACTGAGCACCAGGTGCAGCGAAGGATCCGTCAGTATGGCGTCTTCCATATCAACGAGCTTGGCTTGGGGAAAGCGCTTGACGAACGTGACCCCGCGCTCAGGTTCGGC
>CAXTGN010000347.1:0-241 GCA_964243455.1 uncultured Acidobacteriaceae bacterium | reverse complement strand
ACACCGAAACCAGCTCCCCGCCCCCGCGGATCATGGCCTCGACCATGCCGTAGATGTGATCGTGACTCATCCCGCACACGCCAAAGCGAACCTTGTGACCCGGTTTGGCGATGGGCGGTGGGGTCGAGGGCGCCATCTCTTCGGAGGGCGTCTGCGTAGTGGCCTCTGCGAGCGGATCCTGCGGTATCGCCGCAGCCAACCCTAACGCTCCAGCTCCGTGCAGAAACGAACGTCTGTCTTT
>CAXTGN010000346.1:2869-5821 GCA_964243455.1 uncultured Acidobacteriaceae bacterium | reverse complement strand
GGTATTGCCTCTGCGGTGCAACAAATGGAGAAACGCGGCGGAGAGCGGAAAATCGAGGTCACGCTTGGAGACTAGCCGGCATGACCCTTGCCGTCGCCGGTCCACACGCATTGTGCGAACACGTTAGCGGGAGGGGGCCCAAGCTCTTAGGAGAGGTGCAAGGGGGAGCGAAACCTGATGTGCCGCCGCGCGACTGAAGCCCCCCTGCGCAGATTCGCCTCCTGACAGCCTGAGAAGCTCCGCCTACGTCAGACCTCTGTTCCCTTCAAGTCAACGTTGAGCGTGTGCGCGTTCAGCCCGTTTTGCCGGAGCTAACGATTCCCCAAAGGACATCAGCACCCAAAAAAGAAGCTCCAAGGAATTGCAGAGCGAACCCTATGAATATGAACGCCTACAAGAGCATGACTCTTCCTTTCAGGGTTTAGCTCCGCAAAATCGGTCGCTACTCTGGCTTCTTTGTAGATCGTCCTATGATCGCCACGAACAAATAGGCAAACGAATCTCCATATGGTCGACGTGAAATCGGACGATTCGAAGGGATGGTAGAGATGTGTCAAAAGATAAGTACCCCAGATTCCAGGGAGGATACCGATCACAGAAAACGCGACCCCGAGGATCTGGACCAGATGCCTAATCATCGAAGTCCGCACTCAATTGCGCGTTGAGGAGCTTCACCCTACCAGGATCATGCTCGTAGATCAGCAGGAATTGAGCGCATTCGATAGCGAAAGCGTTATGTTGGTGGGGGAAGAACACCAGTTCACCGATGCTCGGATCAGTCAATAGAGGTTCTAGGCAGTCGTTGATATTCGCCATGTCCGCGCCAAGTGCAGCCAGCGTCTTGATCACGGAAAGAGAAGGAACTAGTCGCCTGCGACGCGCCATTCAGCGTTTGTGAGTAGGCCGCTGATTTAAGCTGGCTGCTCAATCTCCTCTACCGTAGCCGACAAAGTGACTTCCTTCCTTTTTCGCTGCACGGGAAAGGAGCCGAACTTCCCACGTTTGATTTCTTCTCGGGAAATTTGAACCGCCTTACCAACTTCCAAGCTTCGACCGAGACGGGCAGCCATACGCTTTAGGCGGCTGTCACCTTTTTCATGGTTCTGCTTCATAAAAGCCTCAAGCTTTCCTGTGCTTTGGATGCTCGCGATGAGGTTCGTGATTGCGCAGTAGAGATGGCAGCCAGCCCTCTGCCTCGCTCTAGTTGCTGGAATAGTACATCACGGCTTTTCATGGTCCGGAGTTTTCCACAGCCACAGGTAACGTTCAGAGTAACACTAAGGTCACTCCAGCAAACTCACATCCTTCTCCGATTGAGGAGAAGTGATGAGCATACCTTGCTTCGAGCAAAGAGCATACGCGTAGCGTTCTATGGCTACGTGTCAGACAGGGCACCGCGCATGAGGCTCAGCGCACTTCGCCGTGAACTTAGATCGTCAGGTCGATGTTCGGGCGTAGACCGTCGTTCCAAGCGAGCTCCGCGCGATCTTTGCGTGTAGGTCATCCGGTTCAAGCGCCTTCAGGTACTTCCTGGTGCTCTCTAGATCGCTGTGCCCGAGCAGCTTCTGTAGGCTCACCAGATCCACACCATCTCGCAGGAGTGTAGTCGCGTAAGTGTGCCTAAATTTATGCAGTCCAAACCGCTTGCAGATGGGCGCCGTCGCGCAGGTGACCGGCTTGCTGTTGCGCGTACCCTCGCAGCGTCCGCAGTTCAGACTAGCTCTTCTCGCGAGCTTCTTCAACCGGTCAAGCATGTGGCGATCCCGCTGCCCGCCGGCATTGCCCCTGTACGTCTGGGTTTGAGAGGTCGGGAAGATCAGATCCTCACCGCCAGACGCGGTCGGACGATGCTTGATTAACAGTTCGACCAGTCGATCGGGAATAGGCACAGTACGCTCTTCCCTGTCTTTTGGCACGAAGCCCAGCTTGCGCTTTTGTGTCACGGACAAGGTCCGCCGGCTGGGCTTGAAGTCATCCCAAGCCAAGAACCCGATCTCCTGCTCACGGAAGCCGGTGAGCAGAAATGTCTG
The DNA here is from genome assembly GCA_964243455.1 of uncultured Acidobacteriaceae bacterium. Classification (GTDB taxonomy): domain Bacteria; phylum Acidobacteriota; class Terriglobia; order Terriglobales; family Acidobacteriaceae; genus Granulicella. The sequence continues at coordinate 3,791 of CAXTGN010000346.1, read as the reverse complement.
GAAGAGTGCGTACTCATCCACCGTGGTGACAGCGAACAGCTTCTCCAGTACCGCGGACTCGTAGACCTCTACCTCCGTCTCTGTGACCCGGGGCCAGTCTCCGCGCTTCATGCGGATGTCGGCTCCCTGCTGATTGAAGACAGCATGCACCACCCGTCCCTTGTCGAGCGCTGTGGAGTTGTCCAAACCCTCTTTCGCTACGACGTGGCCCATGAAGTCGATGAGCTCATGCCGGCCGATCTGAACCAGATGCGTCTTGTGATGGGCGTTGCACCAGCGTTGAAAATCACGCAATGCGTTCAGGTACTTGGAACGCGATTTGGCAGCGTACTTCATCGGCGCGATCTCAATGAACCTGGCGATAACCTCCGCGATGGTTGATCCCTGCAGATCGCGCCTGGCCGCGATTTGTGGTGCGTCCTGCACCTTCATGCCCGAGCCGCGGAGATCCACGACCTTCGCCTGATCTACGAGTGCCTGTTTAGCCTCACGAGGATGAGATCCTACCGCCCGCCGCTTGCGTTCCACGTTCTCACGCCATTCCAGGTAGAAGGTACCGGCTGTGACGACCATCGGCACACCGCCATTCAGGACGGAACTAAAGTCGTATCGGTCGCCGGTTCGCTTCACGGGCAGAAGCTTCCACGAATCTTCGATCTTTACCTTCCGCAGCAGGTTCATCGCCACCATGCTGCGAGGCTAAACGGCGTGGTGTCCAAATGGCAATCGTGGTGTCCGGATTCGCCCGGAACAGGGGTAAAAGCAGGGCACGGCGTACACGGGAGGGATTAAGGAGAGCGCCTAGGATAGGTAATTACCAACGTAAACGGAATAAAACCGCCCTTTCTGGCGGCTTTCATGTAAAAAAGTGGCGGAGAGTGAGGGATTCGAACCCCCGATAGCCTTGCGACTATGTCTGATT
>CAXTGN010000346.1:0-2859 GCA_964243455.1 uncultured Acidobacteriaceae bacterium | reverse complement strand
GGCGGATCCGGACATACAGGCGAACTTTGGGCGTTCTCAAGCAAAAACCTCTCATGGGCTAGTACCCACGAGAGGCTCGCGATCAGGCTTATTCGTTTAGAAACCTAGGATGTGTCACAGGGAGTGTCACAGCCCATATTTCCGTTTGGTTTCAAAGCACTTACAAGATGTGGCGGAGAGTGAGGGATTCGAACCCCCGATAGCCTTGCGACTATGTCTGATTTCGAGTCAGGTGCATTCAACCGGGCTCTGCCAACTCTCCTGAGTCAGTTTCATCTCGCGAGCACAGTGTGCTCGATGTGCCTGTTGCGTAGTCTACGGGCGGGCACGCCAAGCTGCAAATGCCACGCTGATCTTGGTGCCGGGAGGGGGGGTCGAACCCCCACGAGGTTGCCCTCGGCGGATTTTGAGTCCGCTGCGTCTGCCAGTTCCACCATCCCGGCGCACTTCAGCAGTGTACCTTATTCCGCGAGGATCAACGCGTCACTGCACTCTGGTTCCGGGGCGCAGAGCGGCCAGCTCGAGGGCGGACTCAACCGCGCTTCGCGCGACCAGCCGCAGATTATCGGCGGAGATCAGCAGCCACGCGGCCCCCATTTCACCCGGGACCTTCCGAACGGCCACGAGCACATCCCCGCTTTCGATTGCTGCCTGATTGCTGGGCCCGGTATCCTCGGCGGCAACGACTACACCCCCAGCCAGCACGGAACGAATCTCGTCCTCGGTCGCGACGGCAGGGAGCCGCACGTGGGCCGAAATCATATATCCGTGGAACACTGGAGCCTGCAGCAAGGCAAGACTCAAGGTCGCGTCGAACCCTTCCCCTAGAACACGACGAAGATCCTGCTCTATGCGCTCACGGACATCGCCGAGCCGAATCTGTGCTTCATCCCCGAGCGATCCCTGAAGATTGAAAGCCACCTGAACACCAAACACAGCCTTGGGGACCTCCTGAAAGGAGAGCAGCCCCACGGTCTGTTGATGCAGTTCGTCCACGCCCGCTGAGCCGGCCTGGGAGGCGGGTTCCAGAACGGTTGCGGCCAATTCCACATGCCCAAACTGCTGCTGCAAGCGCGCGGCCACCAGAGAGAGGATGAGCGCAACCGGATGCGGCACAACGATGCCGATGGTGGTCAAATCAGGCTTCGAACTAATTTGCAGCCAGGGAGAACGAGTAAGGAAGCCAGCTACCCCCTGGGCAGCTCCCGTAAGGTCCACGACCGCGGCTCCGGACTTTGTGGCCGCGGTGAGAAATCTGGTGGTGAGCTCGGGTAGTCCAGCGAAGAAAACCAGGTCCAGCCCGGTGAAGGCCGCGCTGTTCAACGCGTGGACGACGAGCGCTTCGTCGCCCGCCGCCGTCAGCTGCCCTTCAACCTCTTCGCCCTCTTCAAGGAGCTGTACATCCCACACGGCTGCGGCGGAGTTGCTGATTTCGTCCAACAATTCCTTGCCCAGCAGTGTGGTTGCACCCACCACCGCAGCACGCATCATCTTTCTTGCCATTTGTCCTCCTGGGGCCGTTAGCGGCCACCCGCGCGCGTTACTTTGCGCTGCCACGAGTACGCCAACCGTGCGAACACACCGGATAAGAGGTATGCCATCGCAAGACCGATCAGAGCGTAGCGCGACTCAAAAATAATCACTGAAGCAAGCAGGGCCACAAGCACCAGAAGGCGTCCTGGACGGCGTTCGCTGAAGTCAAGCTCCTTGCCGCTCCAGAATCGCCAGCTGCTCACCATAAGGAAGCCGACGAGCGCAATCAAACCGAGCCACAAAGCTGTCATCCACATACTGTGAATGGGAGAGCCTTCTTCAAAATGCACAACGGCTGCCAGCACGCCCGCTCCGGCGGGAATGGGCATACCGACGAAGTACTTTCGCCCGGGTCGGCCCGGGTTTCGCGGTTGGGGATTCACACTGATATTGAAGCGAGCCAACCGGCACGCCCCGCAAATCAGAAACAGAAAGCAAATAACCAGACCGAAGCGGCCAAGTCGGGCCTGAAGTTCAGGATACTCTGAGGGCCACATCAACCGGATGCCCCAAAGATAGGCGAGAAAACTCGGAGCGACACCAAACGTGATCACGTCGGCGAGCGAGTCCAGTTCGCGACCAAAGGCACTTTGAGTGTTCGTCATCCGCGCGATACGGCCGTCCAGCGCGTCGAAGAACATGGCGAAGATGATCGCGATTGCCGCGCGATCAAAAGCAGCCGGATCCGCGGCCGACATGCCACGGATACTCTGCACGATTGAGTAGTAGCCGATGGCTATGTTGCCCGCAGTGAACGTAGACGGTAACACGTACATGCCCCGTCGGGCAGGCGAGCGCGATGCCTCCGTTGGACCGGCTGCCATCAGCGCGGTCCGGCCCCTCGCTCGGGGTCGGTCGCACCCGGCATGACCGCCAGCACGGAACTACCACCCTTGACGCGATCCCCCGCTTTGACGCGAAGCTCGACGTTTGCGGGCAGCAATACATCCGTGCGCGAACCGAACTTGATGAGTCCCATGCGCTGGCCGCGCACCACGCAGTCCCCTTCACGCAGATTGCAAATGATGCGACGGGCAAGAACGCCTGCAATCTGCTTGAAGCTGACGGTGTAGTCTCCGGTGTCGATCGTGATCAAGGTCTGTTCGTTGTGAACAGCCGATTCAGCATTCAGTGCGTTCAGGAACGCACCCTCGCGGTACTCCACAAGACTTACCGTGCCGCCCACAGGTACACGATTGACGTGCACGTCAAAGACATTCAAGAAGATGCTGACACGAACCCGGCTACCCGCAGAGGTCTCGATCCACTCTGCATCTTCCACCTTGCCATCGGCCGGGGAAACGATCAGCCCGGGCTGATGCGGAA
>CAXTGN010000345.1:0-5831 GCA_964243455.1 uncultured Acidobacteriaceae bacterium | reverse complement strand
GAAAGCGCAAGGGCATCCGGGTGCGATCCCGTCCGCACGCTGGCGACAATCCTGCCATCGTCAATGCTGTAAAGACTCACGGAATCCGAGCCGAAATCCGAGATCCACAGCGTGGAGTTATCCTCGCCGATCAGCGCATGCGACGGCTGCATCACTCCGGGATACGTATTCGTCACTTCGTTCGTCCAGGCCGACATCTCCGACAGGCTGTTGCCATCGAAGTTCGTCGAGAACACCTCGCCGTTGTCTGACTTCGCGACCACATGCGTCGGTGTCTTACCCACATCCAGCAGCGTCAGCAGATGATCCTGTTGCAGGCTCGCATCCTGCTTGCCGCGCCACGAGTCCGGGGCCGCGGCCAGCCACACGGCCATCACCTGGTGCGAGCCCGAACACGCCACAAACGCCTTGCTCGAATCCGGCAGGATCGCAATGTCGGTCGCCCCTGGGCAGCCAGGGAAGACGTTACGGAGCTGCAACGGCTCCTTCTCGGACGCACTCACCGCAAAGATCGACACGCTGCCGGCCACACGATTGCTCACCAGGAGGGAGCGGTTGTCTGGCGATACCCTGGCCAGCCCTGGGCCTTCTCCCGTGCCGGCCACCGCGATCTCCCGGCGCCGCTCGAGATCCAGAACGGGCACTGTGTTGGAACCCGAGTTCGCCACGTAGGCACGCCGTCCGTCCGCGTCCACACTGATAAAGTACGGCGCGCGGTGAACCCCGATCGTGTACGCCACCTTGTTCTGCTCGGCGTCGATCACCGTCACGGAGTCGCTGCCGCTGTTTACGGCGTACACCTCACGCCGCTTCGCATTCACGGCAAGCCCTGTCGGCTTGCGGCCCACCTGCAACGTGCGCTCCTGCCGGATATTCACCAGGTCCAGCACCGTCACCGTACCGGAAGCGCCATCGGTGACATAGGCATACTCACGGTAATTCGCGGGGAAGCTCGGAAAAGGTTTGCGATGGCAGCCGGTTAACAGCAACACACCCATCGCAAGCGCCGCTGCAGTTCGTCGCATTCTCTGGAAGACATTCGTTGCAGTGCCCGCCAGGGCCGTTCCGGGAACAGCGGCTTCAGAGACAGAGAATCGAGGCAGGCGGCGTGGCACTCCGTCGAGTTTACGGGACGAGCCGCATCGCATGGCGCAGAAAACTAGGCGGGGACGCAACCTTGGCCCGGACCCCGTGTTTACTCCCTTGACACGATTGCGAACCTCGCAACCGGGTCAGCATGACTCCTCGGAACAACGGAGTTTGGGAAGATTCAGACTCCGTTGCTTTTTCTCGTCAGGGTTCGCGGCGCGTGCGTCGCCATGCGGTTAATAACCATCCGGCATATCCGAACTGGAGCAGCCACACGGCACAGTAGGCGAAGACCAGGTGCCGCTGGGGCAGGGTCTGAAACGGAATCGACATCGCTTAGCTGACCTCCGTAAGGGTCGGTAGTGGATCTGCCATGGACTCGTTGCTCAAAAAGGCAAGGGCCTGTGCCGCGGCTGTCCGCTGACGGCGGCGTTCCAGCGCATAGCGCCATCCCACCAGCAGCGCTCCCCACATCGCCCATGCGGCCATATTCCACAGCAGAGCCGGGTACATGCTCGGATCGAGACCCGCATCGCTGCCGCCGCCGAAGACCGGCGAGGGATGCTGCGTGCGCCACCAACGGATCGACATGAAGCAGATCGGAATGTCGATCGCTGCAAACACGCCAAGCACCGCGGAAAGCAGCCCAGGCTGGCCGCCACCGGGCAGAGCCGCGCCCCCGCCCGCAAACCCGCGCACCAGCAAATAGCTGACATACAGCAGCCAAAGCAGCAGGTACGTCGTAAGGCGAGCATCCCACGTCCACCAGATGCCCCACGCCGCACGTCCCCACAGGATGCCCGTCGCCAGACCCACGGTCGCATACAGCACCGTGATCTCGCCCGACGCAAGCGCAAATGCATCGGCAATCATCGCGCGCGGCGGATTACGGTTGCGCCAGTACAGGTACGCAAAGCACGCCAGGCAGTTCAGGTATGGGAACACAAAGCTGAGGATGGTATGGGGCAGGTGATAGAAGAACACCCGGTACAGATTCCCCATCGTCGCCTCGGTTGGCGCGGTCATGGCCTGCCGGAACCCAATGGCAAGCACGAGGGCGGTCAGGGCGAACCAGGCGAGGCCGAACATCTGGCCCTTGCTGCTGCGGGTTGTGGCCGTGTGTGTCACCCCCACTAGTCTACGGTGCAGACGGGCACGTGCCTCCTCCACCGAAAGATCGGTTTTTTCGCCCGGGTGCAAGGGAGCCTCAATCCGCATGCAAAACCACGTCGAACAGCAACACCGATGCGGTCGTGAACAGCACATCGTAGGCAATCAGCACGCGAATCCAGAGTCCCGGGTCGAACTCCCCCGTAAGCACGTTCGTCGTCGCCTGGATCACCGCAAGCAGGGCGGGCATCGCGATCGGGCACAGGATCAGCGGCAGCAGCAGCTCCCGGTTGCGGGTGCGCAGGCTCAGCGCCGCAAAGAACGTCCCGTTGCAGACCAGCGCCCACGTCCCCAGGGGAACAATGATCAACAGCATCGACGTCTGTCCCACCGGATGGAGGTTGTAGAAAATGGAAAACACCGGTGCCAGAACCACTTCCACGACGGTGACAAAGAGGAAGTTCGCCAGCGCCTTGCCCACAAACAACGCGGAACCCGGTGCAGGGGAGAGTCGGTGCGCATCCAGCACGCCGTTCCGCAACTCTCGCGCCCACGACCCATTCAGGGCCGTGATCGACGCAAACAAAACGCCCACCCAAAGTAGACCGCCGGAGATCTGCCGCGCCGTGGTCGGATAAGCCGTGGGATCGAACGCGAGCGAGAACACCACCACAATCAGCAGGGCGAAAAAGAGCATCCCGTTGATGCCGTCCCGATTGCGCCACTCCAGCTGCAGATCCTTGCGTAGATGCGCCCATACGTGCCGGGTGTAGATCATGCGTGCGGCGCCACTGGCGCTTTGGTCAGGTCGGCAACAGTCGCGCCCGTCGCGCGCAGGTAATCGGCAGGGGCAAGAACCAGCTGTATCCCTCGCTGTCCCGCCGAGACGGAGATCAGGTCGAAGATCTCAAGCGTCTCGTCAACATAGGCAGCGAAAGGCTTCTTGGCAGCCAGCACCGTAACGCCCCCCCGGATGTACCCGGTCAGCGGTTCGACATCCTTCAAGGCGGCGAGCTCGGCCTTGCGGACACCGGCGATCTGGGCCAGCTTCTTCAGGTCGAGTTCCGCATTCCCCGGCACAATCCCGAAGACGTGTGTGTTGTCGGACGTGCGTGTCAGCAGCGTCTTAAACACCTGTTCGATGGGCATGTTGATCTTGCCCGCCACCGAGATTGCCGAAAGATCGGCCGGATCGACCTCATACGCACGCATCTCGTAGTGGATGCCGAGCGCATCCAGCAGCCGGGCCGCGTTGGTCTTGTGCATGTTGCCCGCGTGGCTCATGCGATCGGACTCACTTCGGTTGCGCCCACGGACGTTCGCTGTGGGTGCTCCGGCCCTGAAACATGCTCCAGTCGCCCCTCGCGAAGGGTCAGGGTCAGCCGTGCCAGGGGCTGCGCCAGCTGCGCTTGATGGGTCGTCAACAGCAACGTGCGCGGCACGCCCCCTGTGCCGGGCTCCCGCAGGTAGGCCTGTAGGCGCGCGATCATCGCGTTCGCCGAGCCCACATCCAGGTTCGAGAACGGTTCGTCCAGCAGCAGCACGTCAGGATCGGCCGACATCGCAACCGCAAGCGACGCACGCTGCCGCATGCCCTGAGAGTACTCCCCAAGGCGGCGGGGGTTGGCCGGGTCTAGTCCAACCTGACGCATCGCGCCCGCCACATGCTCCACCACCTGCTGCGCCGTCAGTTCCGGCCTCTGCAGACGAAGCAGGTACCGGAGGTTCTCCGGGCCGGTAAGCTCGTCATACAGCATCGTCTGGTGCGCCATGTAAGCGATCCGCCCCCGGGAGGCCGACTGCTCTTGGCCGAAGATCCGCACCGTCCCATAACTCGGCCGCGCAAGACCGGCAAGCAGCTTCAGCAGCGTGGATTTTCCCGCGCCATTGGGTCCAAGCAGCACAACACTGCTGCCCGCGGGCAGCGTGAGCGATACATCCCGCAGCGCAACGAAGCTGCCGTAGATGCGCGACACGTGCTCCAGCTCCACCGCGGGATGGGTTGGCACGATGGCGCTGGCACGGTCAGACGAGGTCATAAAGGACAAGGGAACTGGGCTCCATGCGAGTATAGAAGCGAGATCCCCGACAAGGCAGGTAAGGCGCTTGAGACGATGGAACACGTGCGAACGAACGGTTGCGGTTGGGGTGTGTGCCTTGTTGCTGGGCACCGCGTCCGGTGCTCAGGGGAACCTCGCCACCCCTGACCGCCAGCTTGCCCACGACATCTTCGAACAGCTGATCGACGCGGACACCACGCACTCAACCGGAACCACCCGCGTGGTCGCGGAAGCGATGCGCGACCGGCTCTTGAAAGCCGGTTTTCCGGCCGGCGACATGGAGCTGGTAGGCCCTCGCGATCAGCGCCTGAACCTGGTCATTCGCTACCGCGCCGGCAAAGGTGGGTCGGCGAAGCCCCTCATGTTCATCTGTCACCTCGATGTGGTCGAGGCCAAGCGCTCGGACTGGACCATGGATCCGTTCCACTTGACCGAGAAGGACGGCTTCTTCTACGGGCGCGGCACACAGGATGTAAAGGACAGCGACGCCGCACTCGTCACCAGCCTCATCCTGCTCAAGCGTTCCGGATTCGTCCCGAAGCGGGACATCCTCGTGGCCCTCACCGCTGACGAGGAGGGCGGCGCGGACAACGGCGTCGACTGGCTGCTGAAGAACCGTCCTGACCTCGTCAACGCAAGCGTCGTCATCAACCCCGATGCCGGCGGCGTGCAGCTAAAGGACGGCAAGCCGGCCGAGCTGGATTTCGAAGCGACCGAAAAGCTGTATGCGGACTTCCAGCTGGTGGCCACCAGCGCCGGGGGGCACAGCTCCCTGCCACGCCCGGACAACCCGATCTATGAGGTCTCTCAGGCCCTTGGCCGCCTGGAAGCGCAGCCGTTTCCAGCCGAGCTCAACGGGGTGACGCGAGCCTACCTGGCCGAGGAGGCCGGCAAATCCACGCCGGAGCGCCGAACACTGATCGGGGGCGTGCTTGCTTCGCCCATGGACGAGAAAGCCGCCAGGGAGCTCTCCGCCGATCCTCGGATGAACGCGACCCTGCGCACGACCTGTGTGGCGACCATGATCTCGGGCGGCCACGCGCCCAACGCCTTGCCCGGCTCCGCGACCGCGAACGTGAACTGCCGTATCCTGCCCGGCCATCCTCCGGAAGAGGTTCGCCAGCGGCTGATCTCCGTCTTCGCTGACCCAAAGCTGACCGTCAACTACGTCGACAACGCAGGCGTGGTCTTTCCGTCGGCGCCGGCCAAGGGCGCCATGGCGCCTCCCCCCATGCGCGAGGACGTCATGCGGCCGCTCAAGCGCGAGTCGGAGGCCGTGTTCGGCCCAATCCCCATCCTGGCCACCATGGAGACGGGCGCAAGCGACTCCATCTACACGTTGGCCTCAGGCATCCCCAGCTACGGGATTTCGGGAATGGGCATCGACGAGGGCGACGACCGCGCCCACGGGCAGGACGAGCGCATTCGCATCGAATCTTTCTATCGGGGGGTGGCGTTTCAACTGCGCTTCATGAGGGCGCTCGGGGAGTAATACTTCATTCCCAGAGCCCCGCAAAGCAAGAACCCCGGCCGCAGCCGGGGTTCTTGCTTCGATCACACGCTTATGCGTTG
>CAXTGN010000344.1:0-5837 GCA_964243455.1 uncultured Acidobacteriaceae bacterium | reverse complement strand
CCGGTGGTGGGCCGCATACGCCGCAACCTGGCCACACAGCATGCTCGCCTGCAGCTTGGACAACAGCGTCTTGGTTTCGTCGAGCACCAGGCCGACCTCCGCCAGCGTGCTGACCACCGCCGGCCGGCTGAACGTCACCAGCTCCGTCGTCGTCACCTCGCCAGCACTTGTCGTCGCCTCCGGCCGCACCGTCCACTGCATCACGCCTGCCGCCCTCGTGGTCACGCATCAGCCAGGCTGGTCAGTCCAGGAGAGGCAAGTAGGTTGCCCCAGGTTTTTGACACTCCCAAGGCGCTGCCGGATGCGGAGCTGCGGCGGGTGGCGGCCGAGTGGGCGAGGCAGGCGGAGCAGGCGCGGGCGGCCGAGCAGGAGCATGCGGCATACCGGATGCGGTCGGGTCCGAGCATGGGGATGTAGGCCAGTGGCGGACGGCATGGAGCGGCAGGGGCCGGGGCAGGAGGACGGCGGCGAGGGGGACGCGGCGCAGGCGTTCGAGGCGCTGCGGGCGGAGGTGGCGGCGCTGCGGCGCGGGGTGGAGATGATCTACCGCAAGCAGCAGGAGGCGCCCGAGGCTGATGCAGTGCCGGTCGATTACAGCCCGACTTTGGGCGGGATGGCCAAGATGCTGCAGGCGGTGGAGGGTCGGCTACAGGCCATCGAGGGCAAACCGGGGCTGGGGCTGACGCCGTGGCGGTTTGAGTCGGACATCCGGGCGGCCGGGCGCCAGGCGGGCGAGCAGGCGATGGCGGCAATGCAGGCGTCAGCGTCGGCGCTGGCGGAGGCAAAGCAGGGGATCGAGGGCGTGCTGGCCGGGGCGCGGACGGCGCGGGAACAGCGGGTGCGGGTGGGTGCTGCGGCGCTGCTGGGACTGCTGGGCGGGGTGCTGCTGTGGGTCATGGCGGCGCTGCTGCCGTGGGGCGTGGGACACCGGCTGGCGGCGGTGCTGGTGGACACGGGCGGGCGGTGGAGGGCTGGGGAGAGGCTGATGGATGAGGCTGATCCTGACGCATGGGACCGCCAGGCGCGGCTGAGCAAGGCGTGCCCGCCGGATGCCCTGATCGAGATGTGCGAGGCGGCGATGATGGTGCGGACCATCCCGCCTGGGCCGGTCGCTCAGCCTGCACCCGAGGGAACAAAGACAACAGCGCCGCCTGTCATGACATCAGGATCGCCGCCATCACGCGGAAGAACAGGAATAGGGCGCTGAAATGGATTTCAATCATGTCAGCACCCGGAAATGCAGGTCACTTTGCTATACCTCGGACGACTGTAGGCTGTTTGGGTCAGCACCAAATTGGGCACTATACTGATGTGGGATGACGTGTAGTTGTAACTTGCCTGGACGATTATGACGCTGTCGCCAGCCGCTACAAGCAAAGGATTGGCCAAGGCGCTTCCACTGCTGGCCAATGAACCTGCACTGCCTTGGCAGGCACTATCATATTCCCAGTCCTTGCTCGCTGTAGTAGAATTCGACTGGAGGGTGTAGCTCGCAATGGCCATCGATAGACCTGTCGCGGCATAGGGCTGCATTATGAGTTGGGCGCCGGTGCAGAAGTCGTGCAGCGTGCCAAGGGAACCGCCCGTGATGCTGTTCTGGACAGCGACCATGGACGCCATACTTGATGCGGAGGAGGTAAGAAGCATCTCGGCACGTATGGCCTGCGACATCGCCGCAAGTCCGAAGATAGAAGTAACCAAGACTGGCGCCAACAAAGCGAATTCCATGGCGCCAACGCCCCGTTGGCCAAGTCGTAGGTCTCCCATATCGCGCAAATTGCGGAGGCAGCGCAACGCAAGAGTCGGGATTGACAGGATCATTATGGCTCGTTTTTGAAGACGGTCGTGGACGCAAGCATGAAGCTGGTGATTTTTGCCAACGACAGGCCTAGTGGATTGACATAGGCGATTTGAAGCAGAACGGAGGACCCAGAAACGCCCGGGGAGAAACCTGTCGGTGACAGTGTCGTTTGTGTTACCGTCGCTACTGGCACCACCCCGAACGTCGGACCAGATGCCGCATAGATCTGAAGCGTAGTGCTGCAAGCAGGCACCAGTACCCCCATGCGGTTGCACACGTAGGTGCGTACAGGAGCGTCGGAGCTGCCCCGTATGGCACCGATCTGAATTTGCCGCCCAACTGCCTTGGTCGTGGCATTGAGCATTGCCATCGCCATTAGGTTTATGCCTACGACGAGAATGCCGATAACGAAGAGGAACAGCGGTATAGCCAGCAGGGAGAACTCCATCGAAGTGGAACCCCTGGTGTTCCGCAGCATCGCTCGTAGACGTGCACCTGGCCTACGTGCGGCAATGGCGCTGGATTCCGATGTCATCCCGCTTACCTCGGTTTTACTGAACCAGCGTCGCCGGCTTGCCCGCTGTCGAACCACTGCTGCTGGTGCTTGTTCCACTGTATGTCCCCCCGTCTGGATTGGTTGCACCGGGGACGCAGGTCAGGATATAAGCCAGGTTTTTGTAATCGTAGTCATCCACAGAGGCACCCATGTCATTCCACCAGTACATGAATGTTCGTCCCGCAATCTGGTTGCAGCTGAGGTTCGCATATTGGTAGCCGGACTTGGGATCGTTTGCTGCAAGGCACACGCCTGGGTAGGGTGGACTGGTTGGAAGATTGTTGGGATCCACCAGTTGGATCTGAAGGGCACAATTCGACAGGGCAGAATTGTTCACTTTGTAGTATTGGGTGGCATTCTGACTTATTGCGAAGCCGAGACTGTTGATGATGTTGACGGAGTCGTCGGTGATCTGAGACGGTGACTGGCCCGATGACATGCTGGCAGTTGTCATCAATTCGTAATCGCCGGGCTGGGCGCCCCATTGGTTGGGACCGTAGCCGCAGTAGCTTGGGAGGGGCTTGTTGTTAACCGGGACGCACGATGCGCTGGAACCGGGGGGGGAGGGGGCCATGCCATTGTTCATGTTGACAAACATGAACGAGATGGGCTGATCTGAGGAAATGGGGTAGTTTTGGACCGTTGGCGCTACTGGGCCAAACCCCGAGTTGCATCGGCTGCTCGATGTCCAGTTCGAGTCAATCGACGCACTGCAGTTGCTGCCGACCTCGTAGAATTGTGCGAGTGGCGGAAAGCCGCCACTGGCCGGCACGACATACATGTAGATCGAGTTCCAGTCTGATGCGGTGGACTTAACCCCCGAGGCGGATAGCACCTGGGATGGCGACCCGCACGGGACCAATTTAGAACACGTGATCACTGGACCTGCGGACGAGATGCTAGCAACAGCAGTGACCGTGACAGTCATGCTGCTGATGCTGACCACCTTCATGAACGTTGTCGGCATGCTGGCAGTCGCAGCCACGGTGATTGTGGGCGGCACGCCGGGGAGGCTTGCAGTTGCAGTACGAGTTAAAGTCGCGAAGCCTCCTTTGGCATATTTGTCGAAGTAGGCGTCTGCACTGTTTGCGGCGGTTGTGCTTTGGCTTGCCGATGTGTAGAGACTTGCTCCAGCCAAGGCAGCGGCGTCGGCGGCGTTCTGCAGCCTGGTCTTAGCTTCGACTAAGCTCGATACGTCTACACCAACCCCGACGGCGGCGAAGAGCGGCAGGGCGCCCACAGCAACTACCATGGCCACAGTGCCCCGGCGGTCGGACCGCAGCCGGCGTATCAGAGCGGTGACATAACGGCTACTGCGATGGACATGCATGCGTCCTGCTGCGCGCGAAAACCAGCCCGACATCATCAATGTTCCTTCAGCATCTTGAACCATCAAAAAGGCAGACACAGTCCAGCGATCCAGCCGAAGAATGCTTAGCCTTATGAAGGACCGTCTAGCCTACTGTTAGACAATCTCTCAACACCTTGTAAACCTCACCGAAGCCATAAGCCGTCATTCTGTAATATTCTTTTAGATTCTTTACGATGCATGACTTAGCTTGACTTTGGCCAATCATAGTTGAGCTGATGTGTGTTGGATTGCGGAATGGGTCAGTGCGGCGTTATTGCATGGATCGGCTTGGTGGCGCCTGAGACTTGGTCGGGGTAGCAGGTTCGCCCCTGTCTGAGATAGCGTCCGTCAAGCTGGTGTAATTTCGGCGCAGAGTTGGGTGGCCTGGATCATGCGGCCTAAGTGTGATTTGGACAGATAGGAGGGATTGCGGCCTCGTTGTCGATGTTGGCACACGATGCCAAGCAGGAGGCGTCCAACGCATCAGTTTTGAGCAAACCTTGAGGTGACCCCGAACTGGCTCGGCAGTGCGACAAGAGCTGACAGGACAGCGGTGGCATGAACGGATATCCTTTGCTGGTGTCAGGCACATACATTCCATCGCTCAAGTGGCGAGCTCTCGCCTACGTCGGTGCCGTCGTGGTCGCAGCGTTCACCATGATGACCTTCCTCATCATTGCCCCCTGGGTCGATGGTAAGATCGCCGAGCCTTTCCGATCGGACCATCTGTTGGTCACGCTGTTCCTCGGCTTTCTTAGTGGTATTGTGACTGCAATTGCTGCACTGCTCCCCTGCATGTTGGCTGAGCATTTTGCTGAATTGTTTCGTGTTCGCGGTGCCTGGTACTTTGTCATGTGGTCCATGGTGACCGCTGTGGTGCTTGGACCGGCGGTGGTTGCCCTGCTTGGTCCGGGACCGTGGGATGAGGAGTATTGGAGCGGTGTGGTCCCCACTGCCCACTATTTTGCACCTGAAGGTGATTTATGCGGCCTTGTTTATTGGTGGGTCAGTCGCAGAGGTTGGGCGACTCGGGCAAGGCTTGCGCGCCAGTAGGAAGTCTGCGTCAGCGACGCCGAACGTGTTATCTGGAATCTATACCTACGCGGCGCAGCGGGCGCAGGACGCGGTGGAGGTGCCTGGGCTGCCGCCGTCTGCCTGGGCGGTGGAGCGGGCGGTGGCAGCGTGGTGCACGGATCAGGAATTTGGGCGCAGTGACCCCAGCCCCGTGTGGGGTCAGGCGACGCGGACGTAGCTTGGGCGTCCCAAGTCCTGCATGCGGTTGAACGCATGGACGGCAACGGCCACTTCGGTCACACGGCGCTCGTCCGTATGCGCGCGTAACTCGTCGCCGATCACCTGCTTCCACCTGTTCATGGGTAAGCGTCGCGGCGGCGGCACATTGCGGCGCGGGCTGGCGTTGTGATGCAGTTTGGTCATGGACAAGACGCTGTTGCCTGGTTCCGACGCTGAGGGCGCTTCTACGACAGGTCGCAGGAGTGCGCGCAGGGTGCCGATTGAGGTCATCACCCGCGGCGAGCGCCGCCGGGCTTGGACGGCGGACCAGAAGTGCGAGATCGTGGTGGAGAGCCTGGGTCCGGAGCTGACGCCGACGGAGGTGGCCCGCAAGCACGGGATCGGCACGGGCTTGCTCTACACCTGGCGCCAGCAGGTGCTTGGCGAGCGGATGGGGTTGCTCACCCGCGCCCCGCCCAGCTTTGCCCAGGTGGAGACGGCGCCGGAACAGCCCTGCCTGCCGGCGCCTGACCCGGCGCCGGAGCCACTGCAGGTGGCCGCGCCGCCTCCAGCAGCCGCGGCGACAGCCCGGCTGGATGGGGTGGCTGCGGGGCTGATCGAGATCGTGCTGCCCGGCGGCGTGTCGGTGCGGGTGGATGCCCCGGTGAATGGCCTGGCGCTGCGCCGGGTTCTTGGCGCTGGGAGTGTCAAAAACCTGGGGCAGCCTACTTGCCCGCCTTCGGCTGATCAGCCTGGCTGACGCCTGACAAGAGCAGCGAACTGCCCCAGGTTTTTGACACTCCCCCCTCACATCCCTGCTAAACGCCCGGATGTATCCTGGTCGTCTCGCTATGCGGCCTGGGGCAGCTCTTGCTCCGACCAGCGGAACGGCTTGC
>CAXTGN010000343.1:0-5863 GCA_964243455.1 uncultured Acidobacteriaceae bacterium | reverse complement strand
TCAGGTCTTTGTCGGGCGTGCAGATCACGACCTGGGATACGCGGGCGTCCTGTGCGGTAAGAAACGCTGCGGATGCCAGCGCGTCATCCGCCTCGTATTCTTCCATCGCCCAAACGGGGACGCCCAAAGCCCGAAGAGCCTCTTCAAGCAGCGGGAACTGCGCCAGTAGATCAGGCTCGACACCGTCTCCGTTCTTGTACCCAGCCCACATCCGATTCCGAAAGGACTCAATCACATGATCCGTGGCCACACCGATGTGCGTTACGCCGGCCTGCATCATGCCGAGAAGCGATCCCAGAACACCACGGACCGCGGACACCTCACGACCTTCGCTGTCCCGAGCCGACGGCAGTGCATGAAAGTACCGAAACAGCTCGTATGTACCGTCGATGAGCTGCACGTCCATAGGGGAAGCCTATCCCGGCTTGGCTTCACCCTGAGCCAGGCCGCCTAGCGAACCCCCTCGGCTCGGCCTCAATGGTTTCCCCTATGCGCTCCCCACTTCCCTGCTTCTTGTGTCCGCCGTGCCTCCGACCTCCAATGTGTTCCGTGACGGACATTGGGCAAAACGGCCTCACGTTCACAAGAGACACCCCACTGCCGGAACTGCGTGGACAGCGACGTTCCGGGATGGAACTACCCGGCTTCGCGCATAGCTTTACCGGTGCCTGCAGTCGGCACGGCGGCCTGCAGCGCTGGCGGTAGCATGTACCCATGTGTGGCCGCTATGTTCGCCGATCGGACAAACAACGAATCACCGAGGCGTTTCGCCTGGGGCAGCTGCCTGAGAACTTCATCCTGCCACCCGATTTCAACATTGCCCCGACTACCTTCCAGCCCGTGATCCGGCTGAACCGGGACACGGGCGAGCGTGAGGCTGTCATGATGCGGTGGGGGCTGGTGCCGTACTTCGCCAAGAGCCTGGCCGATTGGAAAGGCTTTTCGACAATCAACGCCAAGGCCGAGACGATCCAGGAGAGGGCCCTATGGCGCGGCCCCTTCGAGAGGCGCCGCTGTCTTGTGCCGGCTGACGGGTTCTACGAGTGGAAAAAGCTTGATCCGAAAACCAAGCAACCCTATGCGTACACACTCAGCAACGGCCAGCCATTTGCTTTCGGTGGCCTCTGGGACGCCTGGAAGAATCCGAACACTGGCGAGTGGCTACAGACGTTCGCCATCATCACGACTGAACCGAACGAGCTCACCGCGGAAGTCCACAACCGCATGCCGTTGATCCTTCACCCACGCGACTACGATCGCTGGCTGGAGCGGGGTGACCAAGTCCAACTGCCTGTTGACCTGCTTCGGCCGTATGACGCAGACGAGATGAGCGCGGCGGTGTGCAACCCCAAGGTGGGAAACGTGCAAAACAACGGGCCGGAGTTGCTGGTGTGCCCGACCGACGAAGGCGAACCCTTGTCTCTGTTGAACAGCAAATGAACGAGCTGCCGACCTAAGAGCGCAGCCACGTTAAAAGACTCCGCTTTGTATAACTTCCCCTCGTAGAACGCTTCTCCTCATCACGCAACTGAGGAGATTCCATGCGGTTCAGCTTTTATTGCTGCGCTCGTCGCAGCCTTGTGCCTTTCGCACCTTCTCAAGCGCAGACACGTACGCCCCGGTGCCGACAAACGTTGCTGTAAAGACTGTGCCAAGCCTCCTCTGGTAACGCCAGCTTTGGTTACCATTGGGTCTTTGATGCGGTCAGGAACGCGTTACTCTAGTTGAGTCATAAGAGGAGCCTCGATGCGCCTTTATACCGCCTTTGCTGTTGCAGCCCTGCTTGCGTTCACGGCTGCCGCTCACGCTGACGTACTGGTTCAGTACACTCTGCAAGGAACTTCCGAAGGGTACAACCCAGTGACGCCCACGTCGGGTATATCGTTTACGACCACGGATACCGGGTATGCGACGTACGACGTCACCACCGACACTTTCCTGATCTTTTCCGTTGCGTCAAGCACCGCAACTGCCGGCGCTTTTGACGGCGATTTGTATGTTGGCACGTCCTTTGATCATGGGAGGATGAGCACTTCCGACCTCGTACTACAGCCCAATCTGGGCTGCAGTGATGAATTCTACTTTTGCATGGCGGTCTACGGTAGTTATCCGGGGGGCGGGTTCAGCTACTTCTTCGACGAAGAGCCCTATATGGTTTTCTTCGACGCAGGAGGGGATCCCAACATCCCGGCTTACGATCGCGGCTACCTAAACGGAGCAGGCACACTGACACAGGTGGCCGCTGCGCCGGAACCTTCTGCATTTGTGCTCCTGGGTACAGGCTTGCTCGGGGTTGCTGGAATCGTTCGCAAACGTTTCGCCCCAAACGGGGGTGGAATCACCGGACCTGAGCCGGCCTTTATATGAAGGGTCAGCTACTGTGGCCCGGTTATGCCTGCCACCCGGCGAGAGCGCAACCAACGGGAAGACGCTCCATGGCGCGCTTGCTCCACTCGACTCCTGGCAACGGTTTTCATGCAAAGGAAACAACGAAGTAACCCACTCGAGCAGCGGCATCGTGAGACTTCTTCGGTGCCGGGCATGTCATGGCCAAGATGGCAGCCTGCTTGCGTCCCTAAATTCGTCGTCGCTGCTGCTCGAGAGACTCGTAACCGAAAACGTTCTCCGCATCCCGTAGCTAGCGAGGTGTCGAGTTTACGTTGCTGGTCGGTGAAAATCTGATCCTCTGTTCCTGCCGCGTATCAGGTACTACGGCTGACACCCCAAGCGCCGTCTGCTCCGAAGCCATCGTCCCGCTTCCCGTCTCGACCTTCACGCCGTCCCCGCGCAAACCCACCATCTCAACCCGATACGCAGTCCACCACGGATGCCATTGACCTTGCGGCGACGCAATCGTCACGGTCACGGCACCATCCCTTGCGGCGTCGCAGCTCACTCGCAGCCGGAGGTACTGCCCCTTGCGGAAGTTGAAGCTGTGGCCATCGTCGTCATACAGATCACCGGCACAGGGCTGGCCCGGCGCATTGGGGAAGACCCGCAGCGTTAGCGGCCCGTTTGGCGTTTCTTCCGTGGACTGCGTTAGGGGTTGTAGAGGGACAATCGCGCCCGCGCGCACATACACGGGCAGCACATCCAGCTTGGGCGTCACCATGACCGGTTTCAGCGTCGTCGCCGCAGGGTCGCGAATCTCGCGGTCCCGCGCCATCACAGGCGCACGCCGGTCCAGCTTCTCGCCCGTCCAGTAGTCGTACCAGAGCCCCGGAGCCAGATGAACCTCATACGGCGCGACCTCCTCCGGAGAAGCTGAAGCTGCGACCAGAATCTCCGGCCCGAACATGAACTCCCCGCCGCCTTCCAGGTCCAGCGGTGTCCCATCAGCCGTCGCTTTCGGGAACTCCAGAAAGAGCGGTCGCACGATCGGCATGCCATCACGCGAGGTCTCTTCGGCAATGGTGTACAGGTACGGCAACAGGCGGTACCGCTCTTCGATGTAGCGCCGCCGGATGTCTTCCTGCGCGGGACCGTCCACCCAGGGCTCATGGTCGCGTGTGCCCTTCGCCGAATGGTCACGGTCAATCGGCTGAAACGCCGCCAGCATCAGCCACTTGGTCAACAGATCAGGCGGTGGGGATCCCGCGAAGCCGCCCACATCGGCACCCGCGAGCGAGAACCCGCTCATTCCCAGATTCAGCAGCTGCGGCGTCGTCTGCCGCAGGTGATTCCACGTTGCGGAGTTATCGCCGGTCCATGTCGCCGCATACCGCTGCCCACCCGCGTAGCTCGCCCGCGTCATCACAAACGGCCGCAGGTTCGGCTGCAGTGCCAGCAAGCCCTCTTCCGTGGCCCGGGAGTTCTCCATGCCATACACGTTATGGATCTCGGGATGCATGGCCGTGCGCTTCGCGAAACCTGGCTCGTCGATACGGTGCTGCACGTCGTCCGGCATAGTCTTATCGGGATAAACGAATACCGCCGGTTCGTTCATGTCGTTCCAGAAGCCTGCGGCGCCGTCCGCCACAAAGTCCTTGAACAACGTCCCCCACCACGCGCGTGTCCCCTGCTGCGTGAAGTCAGGAAACACCGCCGGGCCTGGCCACACGGGCCCCACATACTCCTGCCCATGCTCTTTTACGAAGTGGTCGCCGGCCTCCCCGCTGTCGTAAGGCGCATATCCCTGCCCGGGCACATGGGCCACATGCAGATCCGTGATCAGCACCGTATGGAAGTGCTCCGCGGACATCTCGTGCAGCAGCCCGGGAAAGTCCGGGAACGTCACGGGGTCCACCGTGAACGGCCGGTTCTTGTACTGAAAGTCGATATCGAGCCACAGCACGTCGCTCGGGATGTGGTCAGCCCGCAGCCGCGACGCCACCTCTTCCAGCCGGGTACGCGGCGTATAGGTATACCGGGACTGCTGGTAGCCCAGCGCCCATTTAGGCGGCAGCGGCGTCGGCCCGGTCAGCCACGCATACGCGCTCATCACTTGCTTCGCATCCGGCCCATACAGCAGGTAGTAGTCCAGGGGGCCATCTGGCGCGCTGAAGCTGTACCGGTCGGTACGCTCACGTCCGAAATCGAAAAATGTGCGATACGTGTTGTCGAACAAGACGCCCAGCGCACGGCCCTGCCGCAGCTCCATAAAGAACGGGATCGATTTGTAGATGGGGTCAGTCGACTCCTGCCATCCGAAGTGGTCCGTGTTCCACATCACGAACGCCTGGCCCGCGCGGTCGAGCGGCCCGGGCTTGTCCCCCAGCCCAAAGAAGTGATCCTCGGCGCCCATCTGCTTCGTTACGTGAAAGCTCGCGCCCTCCCAGCGCGTCGGCACGGCGTCGCTCTGCAACACATGGCCTGCCAGGTCAGCGACCTTGATCTCCCCCTCCGGCCCTACCGTGACGCGCAGGGCGGAGGTGCTGAATCCGTTCTGCTCTGGTTTGACCGAGACGCGCGCCATTCGCGCCTCGGGCAACACGGCCCAGGACGCATCCTCAGCCGGATGCCCAACCCTCTCCATGCGCACGCGCAACACGTCCGCGCGCAGTGCGTCCACCCGCAGCAACGTCGCCGCAGTGGTGACCGTGACGCCGTTCGGCGTATGACGCAACGCTTCCGAAGCACCTGGCTGCTGAGCCACCGCAGGGAACGTCAGCCCATACCCAAAGCCTAGAAAGCACGCAAGCCGGCGGAAACCGCTCAAGCCAAAGGGCGCCACCCAGGACGCTCGTCGCACGTCATTCGTCATCATGGATGCAGCCTCAACAAGTCCGCACGTTCACTGCAATGCAGCGCTGCTCTTCTTGCCTTCATTTTTGCCTCAACGCGTAATTATGGATTAGCAACGACTTACGTGGCCTGTTGAAGCTGGAGCCGGACACCCTACTGCACTTGAAGCGAGTACGTATTCCCCGTGAAAATCTGCTCAACGATCAACGGTTCGTTGTCCCGAGTCAACCAAGCAAAAATATAGCTCTCTGCAGCACCCTGTGGCCAGTCACTCAGCCGAATCAACTCCTGGAAGCCTGCGCCGGAGCTCATTTCCTCGGCCGTGCTCTGCGCAAGCAAGGCCACGACGTGAAGTTGGTTCCAGGTCAGTTTGTAAAGCCGTTCGTCAACAAGAACGACTTCGTTGATGCCGAAGCCATCGCCGAGGCTGTCGAACGCAAGAACATGCGTTTTGTGCCGATCAAGACCGATAACCAGCTGGACCTGCAGGCGATCCACCGCGTCCGGGACAGGCTGGTCGTACGACGCATGGCTGTGATCAACAGATACGGGCGTTTCTGCTGGAGCGGCGCCTGGTGTTCGCGAAGAGGCCGGCCCGACTCAAGGCCGTGATGGCAGACATCCTGGAGAACGCAGAGGCTGACCTCACGCCGATGATGCGCAACCTGATCAACACGCT
>CAXTGN010000342.1:0-5872 GCA_964243455.1 uncultured Acidobacteriaceae bacterium | reverse complement strand
TGTAGCCGAAGTTGGTGTCGGACGATTCCTGGATCTTGTTGATGACGACCGCACCCTCTTCGCCCGCGTTGTGAACGATCATGCGGAGCGGCTCCTCGACAGCGCGACGGATGATCTGTGCACCGATCTTCTCGTCACCCGTCAACGTCTGCACCAGCGCGTCAACAGCCTTGGCTGCACGGATCAGCGCTACGCCGCCGCCCGGGACAATGCCTTCTTCCACAGCTGCACGGGTTGCATGCATCGCGTCTTCGACACGGGCCTTCTTTTCCTTCATCTCGGTCTCGGTAGCGGCACCGACCTTGATGACGGCGACGCCGCCGACCAGCTTCGCAAGACGCTCCTGGAGCTTCTCACGGTCATAGTCGGAGGTGGTCTTCTCGACCTGTGCGCGAATCTCCTTAACGCGGCCTTCGATCTTGGCATCCTGTCCGCCGCCATCGATGATCGTCGTGTTGTCCTTGTCAATGGTCACCCGCTTGGCAGTGCCCAGATCTTCGATCTTGACGCCCTCAAGCTTGATGCCGAGGTCTTCCGTCACAGCCTTGCCGCCCGTGAGAACAGCGATGTCCTCGAGCATGGCCTTGCGACGATCGCCGAAGCCAGGGGCCTTTACGGCCGCGACGTTCAGCGTGCCACGCAGCTTGTTGACGACCAGGGTCGCCAGCGCTTCGCCGTCCACGTCCTCAGCAATGATGACGAGGGGCTTGGCCGTGCGGGCAATCTGCTCGAGCAGAGGAAGCAGGTCCTTCATCGTGGAGATCTTCTTCTCATAGATGAGGATGTAGGGATTTTCCAGCGCAGCTTCCATGCGCTCGGGATCGGTCACGAAGTAGGGGCTCAGGTAGCCGCGGTCGAACTGCATGCCTTCGACGACGTCCAGCTGCGTCTCCATGGTGCGGCTCTCTTCAACAGTGATGACACCGTCCTTGCCGACCTTCTTCATCGCTTCGGCGATGATGGTGCCGATCTGCTCATCCGCATTGGCGGAGATGGTGCCGACCTGGGCAATCATGTCACCGGTAACGGGCTTGCTGAACTCGCTGAGGGCGCCGCCCACAACCTGTCCGTCTTCGCCGCGCTTGCCGATGATAGCCTCAACTGCTTTGTCGATGCCGCGCTTCAGCTGCATCGGGTTGGCACCGGCAGCAACCGTCTTCACGCCCTCGCGAAAGATGGCCTGGGCCAAAACCGTCGCGGTGGTGGTGCCGTCGCCGGCAACGTCGGAGGTCTTGGAAGCAACTTCCTTGACCATCTGGGCGCCCATGTTCTCGAGGCCCTCGGGCAGCTCGATCTCCTTGGCAACGGTGACGCCGTCCTTGGTGATGGTGGGCGAACCGAACTTCTTCTCGATAACGACGTTGCGCCCCTTGGGGCCGAGCGTTACCTTGACTGCGTTCGCCAGCGTGTTCACGCCGCGAAGGATCGCCTGACGCGAATCCTCTCCATGCAGAATCTGCTTTGCCATGATTTACTCCGTTGCAGCTGTGGCTGCGAAAGGTTCTAAGTTGTAAGTTCTAAGTGAAAACCGAAGCACTGGACCCTAAACCCTGTACCCTGATTCCTGCCCTTAAGCCAGGATGCCGAGGACTTCTTCTTCGCGCATGATCAGGAAGTCTTCGCCGTCGAGCTTGATCTCGGTGCCGGAATATTTGCCGAACAGGATGGTGTCGCCGCCCTTCACATCGAGCGGGAACACCTTGCCTTCGTCGTTGGACTTACCCTTGCCAACCGAAATCACCTTGCCCTGCTGCGGCTTTTCTTTGGCGGAATCAGGGATGATGATGCCGCCGCGCATCGTCTCGCCTTCTTCCAGGCGCTGAACCAGAATGCGGTCATGAAGCGGCGTAAATTTGTTTGAAGCCATAATGCTTTCTCTCCTCGAACGTGGGTGCTATGTGGAGGGTGACCCTTGAGCAACTCCGAGCGGTCGAACCGTCTGGAGACGCGTTTGGCAGTCACCACCACCGACTGCTAATGTAGGCTCGTACCCGCATCGGTGTCAACCTGTCTACGTGAAATATGCGTAAATCGCACTCATATAGTCGGAGTAGCCTTGCTTCATGATTGAACGCGACAGGTGTGGAGGCACCACGGTAGAATCTGTCGCATGCAGCATCCCTTTCCTTGTCGTTTGCAATGGGCCTCAGTGCTTGGCTTCACCTGCCTTTTGGCAGGTGCCGGAGCCCAGCAGGAAAAGCACGGTCGGGGATACAAGGAGCCACCACCGACGGCCGAGGTTGCCGTTACCGTGGAGAAGGCCTTCAACTCCAAGCCCATGCCGAATGTCTCCGTTGTCTTTCGGGCGACCCGGGATGGCAAGCTTACCGCCAACCTGGAGACCAAGACGGATCCGGACGGCAAAGCGGCCCTGGATCTCCTCGAAGTAGGCAGTCACGTGACGGTTCAGGTGATTGCGGGAGGGTTTGCCACCTATGCGGCCGATTTTGATCTCACGGATCAGGGCCGGCAGGTACTAGTGAAGATGGAAAGACCACGCGCGCAGATTTCGCATTACGGCGACAACGACGACCAACCGTCGGGTATCCAACCGGGGGTTCAGGAGCATGTCACGCCGCCGCCGGCGACGTCCGTACCGCCCATGTCGTCTTCCCCGACAGCACCTCTTCAAACGACGCCGCCAGCCAACACACCACCTGCAACGGACGCTCCGAAGCCGGGAAGCCCGCAGTGAGCCTGGCTTTTGAACACCTGGGCCACCAGGGCCTGGGAGGCCGGCGTGTGCTTGTGACAGGCGCTGCCAAACGCATAGGGCGAGTCCTGGCGTTGGAACTGGCACGAGCCGGTGCGGATGTCGCCATCACCTACCGCGGGTCCCAGAGCGAGGCTGTGTCTACGGTGGAAGACCTTAAAACCGCAGGCCGCCGCGCTCTGGCCATCCCGTGCGATGTCCAGGAAGAACTGAGTGTTGAGGAGGCCGTTGCCAGGGCAGCGGCGGCGTTCGGCGGGCTGGACCTGCTGGTCAACAATGCAGGGGCGTTCCAAACGGCACCGCTGGAGGCGATCACCGTCGAGCAGTGGGACGCGATGTTCGCCACCAACACACGTGGCCCATTCTTTGTGAGCAAAGCCGCATTTCCGCACCTCAAGGAATCACGCGGGCGGATCGTCAACATCGGTTCCCTGGGTGGCATTCACCCCTGGGCGACGCATGCGCATTACTGCACCTCGAAAGCGGCGCTGCACATGCTGTCGCAGACCATGGCGAAGGCGTGGGCTCCGGAGATCAGCGTGAACTGCGTGGCTCCCGGCATGATCGTTACCACAGGGGATGTGAGCGCGGGCTACGAGTCCTTCGCCGCCAAGACGCCCATGAAACGCAACGGTACGCCGCAGGATGTGGCGGCAGCGGTTCTGTTCTTCGCAACGGCGCCGCACTTCATCACCGGGCAACTGCTGGCTGTCGATGGCGGACTCGGCCTCTAGCACCATGGCGAGGGGCAGGAGAACGACCGCAGATTCCCTTTGGGAATGACAACAAGGAAATATCCGGGCTACATGCGAAGCAGCCGCTGCCACCAGCGCTCTTTGAACGGTTTCGGGTCGTACAGATCGGATCCTTCGTCCAGTTCACCCAGGGAATGGCCGCCAAAGGCAGCCATGGGGTTCTCCCGGCAGAGAAGATCCGCATATAAGGTACCGTGCCGCTTGGAGACGATCTCGCGGGCTTCGCGCATCTGCGGCGGCCGGCGTTTTGCGTCGTGAGCATCCGTGGCAAGGAAGTGAACCCAGCGATTGGCAAGCAGACGTTCCGCAACCCGTCGAGCTTCTCTCCCCATTGCGCCCGTGATTGAGCCTGCCGTGACCTGCACGAGCAAACCGTCGCGGAGCCAGGGAAGCATGCGCTGTGGATCGCGTTGCAGGACGGGGTTGCGCTCGGGATGCGTCAGAATGGGCGTAAGGCCCGCCATCCGCATCTCGTAGAACGTCTCTTTCAGGTTGGGAGAGAGCGTGTAATCGGGGAGTTCAATGAGCAGGTATTCGTGCCCGTTGATCGTGTAGCGAGAGGGATGAGCGATCGCGTCCTGGACGTTGTCGTAGGTGAGGTGGAAGTCACAGCCCACGCCCAGCGTCAGAGGGATCTGTGCGGCGTCGAGGGCGCCCTGCAGATCCTCGACCGCTCCTTGAACTGCCAAGCGATCGTACGTATAGCGGCTGTTGGCGTGAGGCGTGCAGACCACGTGCGTGATCCCATCCGCTACGGCTATCCGAGCCATCTCGAGCGAGGTCGTGAGGTCCGGCGAGCCGTCGTCGAGGCCTGGCAGAAGATGGTGGTGAAGATCGACCATCCGGTTAAGGGTACCATCGGAGGGGTCCGGCTCAGATCGGACAGCTGGCCTCCTCCGTCTGTGCATCACAGGTTGCAGATATAGTTCAAGCGGGCAAGACAGCGTAAGATAGCAAGGGTACATAGCGTTGCGACCGCGACGTCCCCAAGATGCGTCTTTAAGAAGGGCACTCAGGATTCATGTCAGATACCACAACGACCGGCAGCAAACCTCGCGTTCTCGTCGCGGACGATGAACAGGTCATTGCCAATACGCTGGCGATCATTCTTAACCAGGCCGGATTTGAAGCGCGAGCCGTGTATAGCGGCGAAAAGGCCATCGATGCGCTGGAGACCTTTCTTCCGGACATGCTCATTAGTGACGTCATCATGACCGGAATGACCGGCATTGAAGCCGCCATTCAGACCCGGGCCAAGCTCCCCAGCTGTAAGATTCTGTTGTTTTCCGGCCAGGCTGCCACGGCCGACTTGCTGGAGCGGGCGCGAGCTCAGGGACATGAGTTCGAGATCCTGGCAAAACCCGTGCACCCGACCGACCTGCTTGCCAAGCTGCGCGCGTAAGCGGGCGCCTAGAGGGGCTTTCCCGCTCGCTGCCTTAGAATTTCGGTGCATTTGGTCTGAATCAGGTACTCGTAGAAGGCCTGCAGCGTGGCGTAGGTCACACCTGCATGGCCGTCCAATACGGCCCCGCGCACAAACATCATGTAAATCCACTTGATCAGGGGTCGGCCTGGCAACTTGTAGAAAAGGGCTTTCTGGGCAACACGCCGCTCATGGAAGTTCGAGGCAAAAAGCGCCTGTCTCCAGGATGCCCCCAGGACCGCGGCGCCGCTGGCAAGAAGCTCAGCTTCTTTGGTGGAATAGCCGTTATGTTTGGCTATCCAGTGGCTCAGGCCTTTGGAGAAGGCCAAGTGGTCCAGGGGAGCTGTCAAATCGCCGATCGCCCCCGTGACTTCCAGTACCTCATTGATGTCCCGCGTGTAGTGGACGCGCTCGGGTCGTAGAAGCCGGACATAGAAGGGCGTGATCTGCGCATGTTTCAGCCATGTGCCCCACAGGAAATCCCTTCGTCTCAGTCGAAATGCGGATATCGGTTCTGGGACATGTTGAACGGCGTGGACCAGCTCCGCTGAGAGCGCGGCCAACAGCCAGGAATAGCGGAACGGCAGTTGCAGGGCGGCATTTCGCTGGCGGGCGTAGCCGTCGAACGCCCTGGTGGTGACCGTGGCGCCCCAGGCGCGGGCGAACTCTGCGGTTCGATCCGTGCTTTCGGAATCGAATACGTGGACATCGTCGCACCATGCCACGGAATGGAGGCATCCCGGCAAGTCCTGCTCCTCATTCTTCGTAAGGATCAGAACGGAGATCACGGTTGCGTGTCTCCCATTTCTGTAGATGGGGGAGGGGCGCCAGCGTGCCGGGTGCGCTCACGGATAGGCTGGGCGGGATTTCCGGCGTAGACCGTCCAGGGCTGGAGGTCGCGCGTGGCCACGGCACCCAGGCCGAGAACGGCGCCTTCACCGACTTGCACCCCAGGGGCGACCATTGCCCGGGCACAGATCC